>JAAYCJ010000011.1 GCA_012729815.1 Phycisphaerae bacterium
CACGGTGGTCCAGACCATGACCAGCCGGACGATGTCGGCCCACCTGACGTCGCGGAAGTGGGCCACGCTGATCAGGATGACGATGATGCAGGCCGACTGGAGGAACATCTTGACCTTGCCGTAGACGGTGGCGGCGAAGGCCACGCCCTGTGCCTCGCTGACCCCGCGAAGCGAAGTGACCAGCAGTTCGCGGGAGATGATCAGGACGATCATCCAGGGGGTGAGGCTGGTCAGGTTTTTGCCGCCGACGTGGAAGTTGGCCCCGGCCAGAAAGATGAAGGCCCCAATCACCAGCACCTTGTCGACGAACGGGTCCAGGAGCCGTCCCAGGGAGCTCTGCATCTGGAAGCGGCGGGCGATGTAGCCATCGACCACATCGGTCAGGGTGGCGATGAGAAACAGCGCGGCGGCCAGGTCGAGGAGGGAGGCATTGTGCTCCACCGGATTGTAGAAGGCCATCGGCGCAAACACCGCTGCGGCCATCACCAGACGTGCGAAGGTCAGGTTGTTGGGGGTCAGGAATTTCGGTTTTTGTGTCATCTGCGGCACCCGCTGACGGCCAGAAGGCCGGGATTCAGGGGCTACCGGACCGGTCGGGCGACCAGGTCGTAGCCCCGGGTCGCTGTGCATTCTAAACGCAGCTTGTCTCCCGGGCCAGCAGAAACTGCGGCCAGATCAGCCCGGCGAACGAGGGTGACGGGATCGACTTCGGGGGCCTGGCCTCGGTGCCGGGTGGGCCAGAAATCGCCCCTGGCGCTTGGATCGGGCGGTTCGACGTAGGCGTCGAAGCGGCGGCCGATCCAGTTCTTGGCCTTCCTGCGGGCGATGCTTCGCTGGGCTCGCATGAGGGCATCAAGGCGTTGGAGCTTGACCTGGTGTTCCGTCTGGTCGGGCATCGCGGCGGCTGGGGTGCCGGGCTCGGGCGAAAAGGCAAAGGCGCCCATGGCGTCGAACTGCCAGGTCCGGACGAAGTCGAGCAGTTGCTGGAAATCGTCGTCGGTCTCGCCGGGGAAACCGACAATCAGGGTGGTGCGGATGGCGATGTCCGGCATGCGCGACCGGAGTTTATCGAGCAGCCGTTCGGTGGCGGATCGGTCGATGCGGCGGCCCATGCGTTTGAGGATCCGGTCGCTGATGTGCTGAAGCGGAATGTCCACGTACTCGACCACGTGCTCGAGGTCGGCCATGGCGGCGATCGCGGTATCGTCAAAGTTGGCTGGGTAGGTGTACATCAAGCGTATCCAGTCGAGGCTTGGAACCCGGTCGAGCCGGCCCAGTAAGGCGGCCAAGCCGCCCTTGAGGTCCATGTCGTGGCCGTAGTTGGTGGTCTCCTGGCCGATCAGGACCAGTTCCCTGGCCCCGCTCGCGACGAGTTGGCGGGCTTCGCGAACCACCAGGTCGGGTTGCTTGCTGCGATAGCGGCCGCGAATCCGCGGGATGGTGCAGAAGGTGCAGCCCTGGGAGCAGCCCTCGCTGATCCGCAGGTAGGCCCAGTGGGTCGGGGTAAGCCGAAAGCGGGTATCCTCGATGGGCATCGGCTGAACCTTGGGCGAGACCTTGACCACCGGCTCGTCCGCTTCGGAGACGCAGCCGATCGAGTCGATCAGGCGCTGACGGTCGTTGACGCCAATGACCAGATCGACCTGCGGCCATCGGTTGAGGATCTGGTCGGCGGCGATCTGGGACCAGCAGCCGGCGACCACCAGACAGCGGCAGCGGCCGTTCGGGGCCTTGAGGGCGGCAAGCTGGTCGATTGCCTCGGCCGCCTCTTCCTGAGCGACCTGGAGAAAGCCGCAGGTGTTGACGATCAGCACGTCGGCGTCGGCGTAGTCGCCGGTGATGATGAAGCCCTTGAGGGCCAGGTCGGCGAGCATGACCTCGCTTTCGACCAGGTTCTTGGCGCAGCCGAGGCTGACCATGCCCACGGTCGGGGCGTTCTCCAGTGTTTCTTTTTGTTTTTTAGTCATTCTATATGCTCAATGTCACTTTTGTTCCAGGTTCGATCGCATCCAGTGCGGCGACATCGACGGGTTCGATCAGGCGGCCGATGACGTTAACCGGACTGGCGGCCACCGGTTGATCGCCGCGGCTGGCTGGGGTCGGGCCGAAGAAGATGCAGAACGCTGCGCCGTCGGGCCAGTAGCCCAATTCGCCCACCCGCACCTGGGCCCGGGCGTCTGGTTCAGGGGCGGCGTGGACCGGGATATGGAAGTATATCTCCTGACCCCATCGATTGACCGTCGCGGTCAGAGGGAGCGCGGAGGCGATCAGCCGGGCCGTCGCTGAGTCGTCCAGCTCAGCGTGGAACCAACGCTGGCCGATCTGAATTGTTATATCCATGATTGCCTCCCGTTACCTGGCGGAGACCATTCCAGCCCCTGATCGATCCCGCAAGAACGATATCCCCGGCCGCTTCGCCGGTCAAGCACTAAGGGTTTGAGGTGTGCGGAGGCAGGCGGATTTTGGGGTCAAAATCATGGGGAAATTTCGTTTCAGAGGTCTTGACAAGGCGATTCGTGGCCGCTAATAATATAGGTCTGGAAAGCGACGGGGCCGTAGCTCAATTGGTTAGAGTATCGGACTGTCGATCCGATGGTTGCGGGTTCGACTCCCGTCGGCCTCGCTTTCTGAATTGCGGGCGATCAGGCGATGACGCTTGAACGCCCTTTTTTTGCGCCGCTGGGGGTGGCGGGCGGCTGGGGCGATCCGGCGTTTGACCGATGGCCCGTGCATAAGTTCCCCGATCCCAAAAACAGCCTCCGCCCCGATTGCCGACATCTTTGGTGAACGTTCTAATTGCAGCATGGTGGTCCAGGGGTCGTGCGGTCGTTCAGCGGAATCGCTGGACGAGCGGTTCGTTCATCTCCACAGAGGGTTTTGAGGCACGCGTTTCCATGAGGGGGCGGGGTTCGCACATCCGAAACTGGGTATTGGCGCTGGGCATGGCGGTGATCTGCCTGGTCGGCTACCGGTCGATTCTGGGCGAACGGGCGACCAGAGCATTCGGCGACAGGGCGGAAGCGGCATGGCAGGCTGCAACTCCGGGCGTGCTCATCCGCTGCACAATGAATGCCGTCGATTTCGCTGATTTCAGTTCCCGCCGCTCCGGATCGGCGGCGGCGACCGCAATCAGGAAAGGCAAGCCGCCGTGTTGGCACAGCGGCCCAATGGTCAGGCGTGGGTGCCGCTCCGGAAACAGCTTTGTCGAAAAGCCCGCCGATCGTCGGCAGGTGGATGTCGCCTTGCCCGCCGCCGAGTGCCGCGGCCCGCCCCGCTTCTGCTGACCTGGCTGTTGGCCGTTTTGCTGTTACGGTTCCAGATATAGGGGGAGCGATTATGAGTAGTTCATTTTCACGCATGATGTTGTTCGAGGCCGCCGTTGCGGCAGCGATCTTCGGCCCAGCGGTGACGGCCGATACGATCCCACTACCCAATACGGTCGTACTGGAAGACCGGAATGCGTCGATGGCCGTCGGTATTCAGCCCGGCTTTGGAGCGTTCGAATGGACTATCGAGGGGGTCAATCATCTGAATCAGCAGTGGTTCTGGGTGCGGACGGGGCAGGATTGGGAACGACCTCTGCATACCCCTTCCGGACCGGTCGCGGCCATTTCGTCCGATTCCAACGGGAACGGCGATGACGACATGTTGTTTCTCAAGTATGACTACGACCTGTACACGGTCGAGGTCACATACCTGCTCACCGGCGGCGAGGCGCTGAGCAACACGTCGTCCGTAGCAGAAACGATCCGGATCATCAGCCGCTGTGAAGACCCTCTGGACCTACACTTTTTCCAGTACACGGACCTGGATCTGAACGGAACCCCCGCTGACGATACGGTGGAAGTGGTCAACGCCAGCACGGTCCAGCAGTATGACCCGCTGGCGATGTTCAGTGAAACAGTGGTGACGCCGGACCCGGATCGGTACGAAGCCGATTACTGGTCAAGCACGCGGGACAAGCTTGAGGATGGGCTGCCTTCGGAGTTGAATAACAGCGGTGGTCCTTTGACCGGCGACGTGACGTGGGCGTTTCAGTGGGATTTCCTGCTCGACGGGTACGGCGATACGTTCATCATCAGCAAGGACAAGCTTCTGGTGGGCGTTCCGATCCCGGCTCCGGGGGCGATGATTCTCGGTTTGGTGGGCTTGGCATTGGTCAGACGGGTTGCACGGCGTCTGACGTAGCGAAGGGTTCGTGGCACCAATTTCAATTCTTGGATTACGGGCGATCAGGCGATGGCGTCTGATCGTCCTCTTGTTGCCGGCCCGCTGTGGTTGCGGAATTGCCTGGGAGTCGTTTGCTTTAGCCGCATGAACATGCGGTTGAAGTTCGAGAGGGAGTTGTAGCCGACGTCGAAGGCGACGGCGGTGATGGGAAGGTCGGTTTCGGCCAGGAGTCGGCAGGCGTGGTCGATGCGCAGCTCGTTGAGATACTCGACCACCGTCTTGCCCAGCGCCCGCCGGAACAGGCGACAGAGCATCGGCTGGCTGACGTGCGACCGGGCGGCCACGTCGGCGAGGCGCACCGGGCGCCGATAGCACTGGTGCAGGTACTGCGTGGCGGCGTTGACTCTCCGATACTCGCGGTCGTTAATCTCCATCCGGCAGCGGGGGCTTACCAGTTGCCGGCCGTCGGTCGCTTTGGCCAACACGTCGAGGACTTCGAGGGTCAAGGCGGCCAGACCAACGCCTTCGGCTGCGGAGGAACGTCTCAGTATCTCACGGACCTTTGTGCCGGTCTGATCGCCAAAAAGAATGCCTCGTCGCGAGGTCTCGAGCAGATCGGTCAGCTCGGCCAGGCCCGGCATGGCGTTGGCGAACCTCTCGAGGTCGGCGTTGATGACGCAGAACTCCATGCCCGGGCTGGCGACGGGAGGGCTTTGGACGGTGTAGAACGAATGGGGGACACCCGGCCCGACCAGATAGATCTCGCCACTGCGGGCCTGGCCGGTGTAGTCGCCGACGAGGACCTTGCCATATCCATCAGCCACAACGAATATTTCTCAGTACGAGTGATGGTGCCAACGAAAGACACTCAGGCACTGCCTCTCGATGGAAAAGGCGTGGCCTTCGGGCATTGTCTGCCAGTTGGTCGACTGCATGGCTGTATTTTATCGAGTTTCGGCCTTTGCGACCAGCCCATACGACAGGATACGCGGAATGATTGACCGAAAACAGGCAGTCAGGCCGTGGCCGGGCCACTACAATCGTGTCGTTGGCAATGTGTTGGGTCTATCGGAGTACGGTCATGAAGGTTCTTTTCATTGGCGGGACGGGGAACATCAGCACAGCCGTCAGTCGGCTGGCGGTCGAACGGGGCGTTGATCTGCACCTGCTGAATCGCGGCCATCACAAGGTGGACGTGCCCGGGGCCAAGACGATCATCGGGGACATCCATAAGAAGGATGAGGTCGCTGAGGTCCTTAAAGGACATCGCTGGGATGCTGTGGTCAATTGGATCGCGTTTGCGCCCGGCGACATCGAGCGCGACATCGCGCTGTTCGCGGAGACGGCGCGTCAGTACATCTTCATCAGTTCGGCTTCGGTGTATCAGAAGCCGCCGTCGCATCCGGTCATTACCGAGTCGACTCCGCTGGCCAATTCGCACTGGGAGTATTCGCGGAACAAGATCGCGTGCGAGGAGATGCTGAACCGGGCGTATCGCGAGCAGGGATTTGCGATGACGATCGTTCGGCCGTCGCTGACGTACGATACGGTCATCCCGCTGGCGTTTGGCGGCTGGACCGACTACACCATCGTCGATCGGATGAGAAAGGGCGGCAAGGTGGTGGTGCCGGGCGATGGGACGTCGCTGTGGACGGTCACGCATTCGGAGGATTTCGCGAAGGGTTTCGTCGGACTTTTGGGCCATCAACAGGCGGTGGGACACGCGTTTCATATTACGTCGGATGAGTTGCTGACGTGGGATCAGATCTATCAGGCGGTGGCGGAGGCGGTTGGCGTTGACGCCAAGATCGTGCACGTTCCCTCGGACCTGATCGTGCACCTCGATCCGGGGCAGGAGGGCACGCTGCTGGGCGATAAGTCGCACAGCGCGATCTTCGACAACAGCAAGATCAAGACGTTCGTGCCCGGCTACCGGGCGACCATTCCGTTCCGCGCGGGCATCAAACGGACGATCGCGCGGTTTGAGGCCGATCCGCAGCGGAGCAAGGTCAACGAAGAGAGCAACCGCAGGATCGACGCGATCCTGGACGCGTATCGCAAGGTATTTCCCCTGGCATAGGAGGTGGCTCATGGATCGGAAGTATAATTTTGGCATCATCGGCTGCGGCGACTACCTGCGGTGCGAGTTGGCGGTTATCAAGGCGAGCACCCGCATCGGGGTCAAATCGCTTTTCGATACGGACTCGGCTCGGGCGGGCAAGTACGCCGCGGAGCTTGGCGGTGGCGTGGTTGACGATCCGGGCGCCATCTTCGACGATCCGGGCATCGACGCGGTGTGCCTTTTTGTGCCGCCGTGGGCTCGAAGGGAGCTGATCGTACGGGCGGCATCGGCGGGCAAGGACATCATCACCACCAAGCCGCTGGCGCCGAGCGTCGAGGATTGCGCAGCGATGGTCGAGGCGGTTGAGGGCAAGGTCCGCTGCGGCGTGTTCTATCTGCGGACCGGCAACAACCTGATCGAGACGTACAAGACCATGCTTGAGAGCGGCGAGGTCGGCAAGCTCGCGCTGGTGCGGCACGATTGGATTCACCACTATCCTCAATGGAACAACTGGGCGACCGATCCGGCGAAGAACGGCGGGCCGTTCATGGACGCTGAGATTCACAACATGAATTTCTCGCGTTATCTGATGGGGCGCGCGGCGACGCACGTGACGTTCTTCTCCGACAACCACGCCCATCCGGAGCTTCGCTGCGCGGATACGGAGTCGATGAAACTCGATTTTGAGGGTGACGGGGCGGCGCACCTGTTTATCACGTGGGCGGCGGACCTGGCGGTGACGAGCACCGAGGGTAACTACCGCGAGCACATCGATATCACCTACTTCGTGACCGATCAGGGGTGGCGGCTGACGCACGGTTCGGAGGGGATCACGGCGTCGAGGCGGGGCGAGAAGAAGGTTTTCGCCGTCGCGCCGCTTGCGGGCACGCGGTACGATCGATTCATTGAGAGCCTTGAGAAGGATGCGGACCTGCCGCGCGACATCGCCGGCCTCCGCGAAGCCGCTCACGACATCCGGATCATCCG
>JAAYCJ010000012.1 GCA_012729815.1 Phycisphaerae bacterium
GCGCCAATCCGTGTGCTCCGCAATCGTCTGACCCAGGCGGTCCAGATCGCACGGACACATCCGCAGCGAGTAGTGATCGGCCGATGACGAAAGCTGCGGCGGTTTGATCAACAGAACGTTCTTGTTCGCGTTCGCGGATCTGGTCATGACTCCCCTTTGCCAATCTCCCCAAGGTTCGTTTACTAATCGACTTATCGGCAATCGGGGGCGCTTTCATCAAACCCGGGCGGAACCAATTCCATAGGCTCGGCCAACGGCGCGACGGGCGGCACACACCCGTCCGGGCTGTACAGTGTTCTATCGGTTAGTGCGCTGTACAGCGAATCGGGGCCCTAAGACAACTGGGCGATCAGGCGAGGCCCAAGCCACCGGGCGGCAGACACGGGCAGGCGCTTCCAGATCGCCACCGGCAGACGGTGCCGGGCGCTGTGCGGCTGCAGATCGGGCGGTGAAGCGCCGGGCGGCAGCAGGTAGTGCCAGTACAGCGGGCAGGCGTGGCCGCCCCACTGGCGCTTGAAGCGGTAGGTGCCCGAATCGACGGAACTGCGTCCGAAGTCGAAGACCGCCGCGCCGTGGCCGACGGCCTGTTCGAGCATCGTCCAGTACAGTAACATATTGGGGCACATGGCGTTATAGCGATGATCGGAGGCCGCCCAGGGCAGATGCACGATCCTGCCGTCGCTGAGGGTCAGTCCCGCCGCGACGGGCGTGGACGCATGATAGACCACGACCAGGTCAATTTCATCGGCGAAGCGCTCGGCGATGAGTCGGAAGAACCGCAGGGCATGGGGCGGGCTGCCCAGATCGCGCATGGTGCGGACATAGACCCGGTGGAAGTCGGCCAGAAGCTCGGCTTTGCCGGCTTGGACGGTCAGACCGCACCGTTGGGCCTTGCGGACCTGGTTGCGGACCTTGGCCGGCAGGCTTTCCCAGAGCTGATCGGCCCGATCGGGCAAGTCCAGCCGCAGGGCGGCCTTGTCGGTTCGCTGAGGGAGTTGCGGATCGAGCGGGGCGGTCTGGCGGAGTTCGGTCCATCGGCCCCCGAGGCGCTCGGCCAGTCGCCAGGCTTCGCGGCACAGGGCGTGGGCGGTTTGGGGATCGTCGGCCAGGACGCCGGCGGCGTCGAACCAGGGCAGGCTGGTCAGGTGCGAACCGAAGAGGCGGCTTTTCTGGGCGATCAGGGCCAGCAGTCCGACCAGTTGGCCGTTGCGGCGGGCGGTCAGGCAGAACGGCTTGTTGCTCGGGTACGCGCGGGCGATCAGGGCGGGCCAGCGCGGGTCGTGAAAGAGCGTGGCGTCCCGGCGGCGGGTCAGGTATTGGGACCAGCCGGGCGGCGGCGACGAATCGACGGTCACGTCGGGCCGGTCGGCCAGAAGACCGGCGACGGCGGCTTGCACCTGCTGCGCGCGGCGGCTCCAGTCGTCGTCGGCGACGCGGCTTCGCATCTTCGACGGCAGGTCGGACCGGTGGTCTTCGAGGGCGGCGCGGACCTGTTCGATGAGTTGGTCGGACCGGTCGTACAGGCGAACCACGTCCGCGGTCGCAACCAGGTCCGGCAGGTTCCGAGCGACGATCGGCTTACCGACGGCCAGGCACTCGCGGAACTTGAGGGGCGAGGCCTTTTCCGTCTGGCCGTCGCGGACGTAGGGCAGCAGAAGCACGTCCATCGCGCCGAGCCACGCGGGCAGTTCGGCGTAAGGTATCGGGCCGATCAGGTGCACGTTCGGCATATCGTTCAGCACGTCGAGTCCGACCGTCGCCGGACCGATCAACACGATCTGGAGCGACGGCATGGCCTCGGCGAGGCGGCGGATCGCCTCAAAGTCGATCTTCTCATAGAGCAGCCCGAAATACGCGGCGCGGGGATGGGGGACGGCGGCCAGTTCCGGCGGTTCGTCGCCCGCTGCGGCGAAATGCTCGAAGTCCACCCCGTGCGGCAGGAGGCGCGTTCGCGGCGTGCGATGCGTCTCGGCCAGGGCTTCGCTGACGGCCAGGATCCGATCGGCCCGTCCGGTCAGATGTCGATCATCGCGGCGGACTTTTTCGCGATCGGCCCCGGGCCAGAAGGCATAGTCGTCGGTGACGTAGTAGACCAGGGCCCGCTCGTCGAGCCGGCGGAGGAAATCGGCGGCGTTGGGCACGGAGGTCCAGAGCACCGGCTGATGGAAGCGGAGCCTGTCCAGCGTCCGCCGAAGCGTCCGCGCGGCCAGCGCGACGTTCAGACGCGCCGCGATGCCGCGCCCGGTCAACGGCAGCATGGGCAGATCGAGCACCCAGAATCGTTCGTCCACCTGCCGCAGCGGTCTTCGCCAGTCGCGGAGCTTGCGGAGTCCGCGGCGGAGCGTGAAGAGATCGGGACGCGCGGGGCGGATGCCGACCGTATTGACCCACAGCACGCAATGGTCGCGGGCCAGGTGCTTGAAGAGGTGCTGGCAACTGGAGGGATGGCGGCCCCAATCGTCGCTGAAGACCAGAAAATCGCAAGCGGCCTCACGCGTCACGGGTCGCGGGCTCCCGATCGCGGCGGTCGCCGACTTCCCGCGCGGGATTGCCGGCGACGATCTTGTACGGCTCGACGGGATGGGTGACGACGCTGGCGGCGGCGACCACGGCGTGATCGCCGACGTCGGCCAGGACGATCGCGCCCGAACCGATCCAGCAGTCGCAGCCGATGCGGACCGCCCGGTACTCGCCCGCCTGCTCGCGGATCGGCACATCCAGCCGC
>JAAYCJ010000013.1 GCA_012729815.1 Phycisphaerae bacterium
CGTGTCGGCGTTGGCGGTCGCGGTGTCGAAGGAGGTTTCGCGATCGCGAGGTCGCGGCGGCGTGAAGCCATCCGGCGAGTGAGGTGCGGACGTCGTGCGGGCGTCGGGCGAGGGTCAGGAAGCACTCCTGGGCGATTTCCTCGGCGTCGTCGCGATTGCCGGTGATCCGCAGGGCGGTTCCGTAGACGAGGGCTGAGTATTGGCGGACAATCCGGCTGAAGGGTTCGGTCCGGCCGCTTTCGGCGTATTCGCGTAGCAGGCGGTTTTCGTCGTTCATCATGGCTTCCGTTCGTCGCCGCGGTTTGGCGTCATTCTACCTGATAGACACCGTGGGGCGGGGAAATATCCGCGGACGCCGGGACGCTTCGCAACCGGTTGATGGATAGAGAGATATGGCGGGTTACTGAGCCTCCATCGCCTGGGCTGCGCTTTGGAGTTCGTCGGCGGCTTGGGCTTCGAGTTCGGCGACGCGTTCGATCCGTTGAGCGAGGTGTTCGCGGCCGGCGGTAGATTCGATCAGGGCCTGGTCGCTGATGTCGGCGGCGTTGATCGCGTCGATGACCTGCCGGTAGAGGTCGGCGGCGGCGAGAAGGCGTTGTGCGACGTTTTGAGGATGTCGATCAGCCATGGCGCGGAGATAGGCGTCGGCGCTTCGGCGATTCAGGACCAGGTGGAGCCGGGCGTTGGCGTGCCATCGGGCCTGGCCGCGGTGCTCGAAGTCGCGAAGGGTTTGGGCCCAGAGGGCGAAGGCCTTCTGGCCGGTCAGGAACCCTTGCGGCATGGTGACCTCGTCGCGGGCGAGGGCGACGGCGTGGACGATGGCTTGGCGGTCGGCGAGTTTGCGATCGAGTGGGGTGGCCGGACCGCTGAGGATCGCAAGCCTCCACGGGTACCTGGACGGCCAATCGAGCCGCTCGGTCTGCTTTTCGGTCGTGCAGGGGCAATGGCCCGAGAGGGGCGAATCGTTCGTATCGCAGGCGGTGACGACCGTCCAGAAACCGTTGTTGGCGAGCAGCGGGCGTCCGGCGCTGAGTTCGGCCCGGACGATCGGTTCGAAACGCTGGTGGTAGTGCTGTTTGGCGTTGGCGTGATAGGAGGGTTCGTCGGCGCGGATGTAGTCGATGCGTTGTCCTACCGTTCGGCTGACGAACTCCAGATAGGTCGGGATGCACTCGGGGTCCAGCGGCCACCATCCGACATCGAGCGCGCCGTCGTAGCGGGTCACCTGGTCGCTGGCTTGGAAGATGAAGGCCAAGCCGAGATCGCCCATGAGGGTGTCATAGTCGGCGGGCGTTCCGCCGTAGTTGAGGATCACGGAGAGACCCATCGCGAACGGGTTGCCTTCGCCCTGACCGGCGGGAACGTCGTCGAGCGAGAGGGTGTCGGCATGGCTTGCCGCCAGGGCTTTTTCCATGGCATTGGCGGCGGCGGCGAGTTCGGCTTTGATTGGGGTGAGGACGTTTGCGGCGTGGTTTTTCTGTTTTTGGATGTCGCCGATGAGCTGGTCGTAGCTTTCGCCGCCTTGGCCGGTCATGGCTGGGTGGAGGAGTTCGACGATGCGGTCGTAGTGGTCGGCGGCGGTCGTCAGGTGGGGTCGGGCGGTTTGCGGTAGGCGCCGGGCGGCCTGGCGGAGGTATTTGGCGGCGGCTTGGGCGCCCTGGTAGGTTGACGATGCGGTCAGTTTCGCGCGAAGCTTGCACACGGGATCGTCCGCATCGCCGTCGAACCACGGCGGGTCGGCGGGCTGGAAGGAGCCCTGCATCTGGGCGATCCAGACGTCCATGGCTTTGACGCCGAAGACGATTTGTCCGGGAGCGAAGGGGGCTCTTTCGCCGCGGATGCGGTCGACGGCCCGCTGCAGCACGGCGAGATCGGCTTGGCGCTGGTCGAGCTTCGGTTCGGACCTGGCGAGGGCATAGCCCTGGCGCAGGAAGACGATCGGGTTATCGGTTCGGCCGTTGAGGGTCGCACCGAGGATGGTTCCATCGTCTTTGGCGTCGGTGACGATTCCCCAGAGCACCCAGGAGGCGTGGGCGGGGTCCCATTCGCCGCGTGAGATCACGACCCGGCCGTCGGCCATCGCGTTGCGGATGATCGGCACAAGCGGTTTGCGGAAGTGTTCGACGAGCCAGGATTCGGTCTGCGTGGGATCGTTGGGCGCGGGCGAGGCCGAGTCGTGGGCGTCGGGCAGTTCCCTGACTGTCATTCCCAGGCGAGCCGCCACGAGGTCGAGGGATCGCTCGCGGCCCTGAAGGCGCCAGCAACAGCGGCAGGGCTCATCCGGTCGGAGGTCCGGAGCGAAGGCGTTGGTCGAGAGGATGTAGACCGTCTCGTGGTCCGTTTCGATTCCCAGGAGCCGGGCCGCTTCGGCCACGGTCAGCGAGAACGGGTCGTGCGTGGCGCTGTCGCCGGCGAGTGAAACCTGCGA
>JAAYCJ010000014.1 GCA_012729815.1 Phycisphaerae bacterium
GGTGCCGAATTCGACCCGATCGGCGATCCGCGCATCGGCAAACCCGACGGCCACCGCCGTCTTGGTCCCGCCGATGTCCACCGTCAGGAAGCTTCGCGACTCAGGCAATCTTGCGGCTCCGGGCATATGCGAACAAACCGCCGGCCTCGATGATCTCCGCTACGTCGCCCAGCGGCCGCAGCGGATACTCCTTCGAGGTGGTCAGGTTCTTCAGCCGGCAATTATCGAAATCGATCTCCACCTGATCGCCGGTGCGGATCTCGCGGACCAGCTTCTCCTCACTCTCCACCGGGATCACGTAGCCGCCGTTGACCGAGTTGCGGAAGAAAATTCGGGCGTACGATGTCGCCACCACCGCCCGAACGCCCGCCTCCGCCAACGCCAGCGGGGCATGCTCCCGCGAACTGCCGCAGCCGAAATTCGACCCGGCCACCACCACCGCGAATTCGCTGGCGGTCCTGTTCTCGTCGGCTAGGTCCACAAACGGCTTGCCGCCTTCCGGCAATCCCGCCTGATCGCCCGGTACGCCCGAGAGGGCGAACCGCCCGAACAGCTTCCGCTCCGACGCGATCGAGGGATTGTAGCTCAGATACTCAGCCGGAATGATCTGGTCGGTATCGACATTGTCGCCCAACACGTAGGCCTTGCCCGTCACTTTATCCATAGTCAGCACTCCCATGCCAAAACGACGCGGATTATACCAGTTCCCGCTCCCGATTTGAAACCCACTTTGAAACCAGCCGCTTTCGCCTTTTGACCTTCCTCCCACTGGCGTCAGCCCGGGCCAACCCGTACAATGTTCGGTTTGTCCGTGACAGGAGAAGGACCGCCGATGATCTGGCGACGCGGAACGCTGACGGTTGTGCTGATCGGCCTTCTGGCCGGATGCAGCACGCTGCGCGTCTCGACGCCCGCCGAGTGCCGCGACGTGCCCGCGCCGCAATACGAGCGGTACGAAAACCTCCTGGCCCGCGTCATGCACGACGGCCAGGTCGATTTCCAGACCTTAAAGGCCAATCCAGCCGACCTGGAGCGATTTGTCCATCGTCTCGGCTGCCACGGACCCATCAAAACCCCTGATGCGTTTCCCGATGACGCTTCGAAATTGGCCTATTGGGTCAATGCGCATAACGCAGTGGCTTTGCTGGCTGCGGTGCGAAAGTACCCGGCCAAGCGCCTCAAGCCGCCGTTCGGGGATTTTGCCCAGACGACCACCGCCTGGATCGACGGCCGCCATCTGAGCCTTGCCCAGATTGCCCAGTTTGCCCGGTCGGCCAGACCCGACGATCCGCGGGTGGATCTGGCCCTGGCCTATCCGACCAAGGGCGGCGGTTCGCGGTTCGGTTTTGTCCTCAAGCCGCGGGAGGACCTGGTGCAACAGTTGCACAGTTTATTCGTCCGTTCGCTGGACGATTCGGCCGCCATCAACATCGACCACGCCCGCTGGACGCTGTGGCTGGGCCGGCCGATCTGGGACAATCGCGACCGGTATCTCGCGCAATACCGCGACCAATACGGCACAGCGGCGGGCAACATCGTCAACGCCCTGGCGGACCTGGCCAATCCCAGCCAGCGCCGCCGGCTCAACACCGCCATCGGCTACAAGATCAAACCCCAGTCCTACGACTGGTCGCTCAATGCGTCTGAACCCTACAAGTGCTCTCTTTCTGAATCAACGGAGGTTGTTCGATGACATCGGCCCAGGACCTCGAGGCCTACAGACAATTCATCCGGGAACGTGCCCAAAGCAAGGAATACGCCGACTTTATGAAGGACCTGACCTGTCGGCTGGTGGAAATAGAAAACACGCCCACCCAGCCGCTCGATCAGATCGCCCGCAACGAAAAGCAGGTCTTCGACCTGATTGAAGAGGCCCTGCGGGCCTTCGCCGACGGCCGCATCGCGATCGAGCGCCAGCCGATCAACCCGGGCATCGCCCACCATCCCTATTTCTCCCGGCTTTACTACACCGCCGACGAGCGGCACCCTGAGGGTCGCGACGTCGAAACCACCTACAAGGACCGGTGCAACATGCTGGTGCTGGTCGACGCCGGTCAGAGCAAAAGCCAGGGCCGGCCGGCCATCCTCAACGCCCACATCGACACCGTCGCCCCGTTCCTTCCCTGCCGCCTCGACGGCCAGCAGATCCACGGGCGAGGCACGGTCGACGACAAGGGCCTGGTCGTCATGCTCGTCGCCAGTCTCAAGCTGCTCAAGGAGGCCGAGGCGAAATTCGGCCCCGTCATCGGCCAGCCGCTGGTCTACCAGTTCGTGATCGAGGAGGAAACCGGCGGCAACGGCTCGCTCTCGGCCTCGCTCGACGAGCGGTTCCGGGGCTACGAGGCGATCATCTGCGAAGCCACCGAGCTGCGCCCGCATCCGGCCAACCGTGGGGCCATGTGGTTCAAACTCGATTTCACCAGCAAGGGCAGCGGCTTCGACACCGCTGAGATTCTGCCCTTCATCCTTGTCGAACTGGCCACCGAGGGCCAAAAGCTCCGCCAGGAGAGCAACGAGCCCCTGTTTCCCCGCGACTACGTCCAGGTCAACCTCGGCGCCCTCGATCACTTCGGCAAGCACCCAGCCACCATCAACGACTACGTCGCCTTCGAACTGGGCCTCGACTACAAGGGCCCGGAGGGCGAGCGGGTCGCCTCGCGCCTCATCAACATCATCGAGGCCGGCGTCAAGCAGTACTGCGTTCAGTATCCCGACCGCACCGCCGAAGTCGATCCGGAGACCGGCAAGCCCAAGCTCAACGCCCACTACAAGCTGACCACGATGGACCGCGGCAACCACGACCGCCGCTACAAGCTGGAGGTCTTCGGCCTCGGCGGCCACATGAGCACGCTGACCCTCCGCGACAACGCGATGATCAAGGCGGGTTACCTGCTCAAAGGGTTGGTCTGCTCGTACAAGAACCTGCCGGGCCTGGCCTTGCGGGTCCGTGTCCTCGACGACGCCGACGGCGACCGCTGCACGATCACCGGCGGCGTGGGCTTTACGCCGGCCCACCGCATGGCCGCCCTCCAGGACCGCCTCAAGGGCGCCGTGGCCCAGGGATTCCAGCTTTTTAACCGCTGCGCCCAGGGCAGTGTGGCCGCCGACAGCTTCGCGATGACCTTCGACATGCTCCACAACGAGGCTTACGTCTCGCCGGTCGACTGCCCAGCCATGAAGGCGTTCAAGTGGGCCTTCGACGCCCGGGAAATGCCCTGGCCGACCCCGCTGGCCTTCCGGGCCAGTTGCGACGCCCGGATCTTCGGCAACAGCGGCCACAACACCGTCACCTTCGGCCCCGGACAGCTCTCGCAGGCCCACGGCGACCACGAGAAAATCTCCCTCCAGGAGTTGCAGGCCGGGCTGGAAGTGGTTACCTTGGCTACCCTTGCCCTGACCACCGGTCAGTAGGGCGGTTCGAGGCCCGCCGCCCCGGCTGCACCCTGGACCCACAGTGAAAGACAGGAATCCGTAATGACTTCGCAATCGAAACTCCGGATCGGCGTCGTCGGCCTCGGCCGGTACGTCGAGATCGCCCACATGCCCACCTACTTCGAGAGTCGCTACGCGTCCGCCATCGAGGTTGCCGCCCTCTGCGACGTCAGCGAGGAACGCCTCAAGGAGTGGCGGCAGCGCTACGGCGTGAAGTCCGGCTATACCGACTACCGTAAGATGCTCGCCGACCAAAAGCTGGATGCCGTGGTCGTGGTCACGCCGGACCACCTGCACACCGAGGTGACGTGCCAGGCCCTCGAAGCCGGCTGCGACGTGCTGGTCGAAAAGCCCCTGGCCACCGATATCGGCGAGTGCCACAAGATCATCCAGACCGCCCGTCGGCAGAAGCGCCGCGTCATCACCGACTTCCACAAGCGCCACGACCCAGCCCACCAGGAGGGGCGGGCCCGGATCACCACCGACAGGAAGTACGGCCAGGTCCAATTCGGCTACGTCTGGATGCTCGATACCATCAACGTCCCAGCCCCGGGCTTCTTCAAGTCCAACTTCGCCGAAAAAAGCTCCCCGGTCTGGTTCCTCGGCGTCCACTTCTTCGATCTGATCCGCTTCATGACGGACCTGAACCCCATCGAAGTCCGCGCCACCGGCTATAAGCAGGTCCTCAAGGCGATGGGCATCAACACCTTCGACGCGGTCAAGAGCGACATGGTCTTCGATAACGGGGCCGCGATCAGCTTCTACCTGTCCTGGAACCTGCCCGAAGGCGCCCCCTCGTTCACCACCCAAGGCCTGTATCTCCAGTTCGAAAAGGGAGATATGAAAATCGACACCCGCGACCGGGGCATGACCGAGCTCAGCGGGGCCGGCTACAAGACGGTCAACCCGATGTACACCCGCCGGACCGACCGCGGGTATGCCGGGTATGCCCACGAGAGCATCGGCGATGCCCTCATCGAGTTTCTCGAACTCAAGCAGAACGGCCGGCGAACCTACGACGACCTGGAAAAGGCTGACCCCTCCGGGATGGGCGGCTTCTATTCGACCCTCATGGCCCAGATGACCCACGAGAGCCTGGCCCGCGGCAGGAGCCTCTCCGGCGGCCAGGTCGCCCTGGGCGGTGCGATGGACGTCAACGAATACATCAAAGAAAAACTCGGCCCGGATGCCGATGATTATCTGGTACAATACCCGTCGTAGGCGTCTATGCCCGAACCGGTAAGCCCACAACACGGCAACCACCGTTCGCCCAGAAAGGCGGCCGAACTGGCTGCGCACCTGGAGGCCCACGGCCTGCGGGTCCATCTGGCGGGCGATCCGGACCTGGTGATCCGCGACGTGGCCACCATCGAGGAGGCCGGACCCGGCGACATCACCTTCCTGGCCAATCGCAAGTACATCCGGCAGATCAACGAGACCAAGGCCTCAGCCATCATCCTTCCTGAAGCGGTCTCGGGACCGGAGTACTTAACGCAACTGAAGGTTGATGACTCTTACTACGCATTCATGCTCATCATGGTCCTGTTCTACGGCCATCGGACGGCGCCGTTCGAGGGCGTCGATCCGACCGCTCGGATCGCCGAGACCGCCCGGATCGGGGCTAACCCGCGGATCGGCGGCCAGGTGACCATCGCCGCCCACGCGGCCATCGGTGATGGGGCCGTGATCTATCCCGGCTGCTTCATCGGTCCCGGGTGCCGGATCGGTGATAACGTGACGCTCTATCCCAACGTCACGCTCTACAACGACACCCACGTCGGCCATAACGTAATCATCCAAGCCGGGGCGGTGATCGGCCAGGACGGCTACGGCTTTGCCACCCACAAGGGCATCCACCACAAGATCCCCCAGGTCGGCAACGTGGTCATCGAGGACGACGTCGAGATTGGGGCCAATTGCGCGATTGAGCGGGCCACCATGGGCAGCACGGTCATCGGGAGGGGCTCGAAGCTCTGCGACCTGATCGCCATCGGCCACGGCACCCGCATCGGTCCGCACTGCCTGCTGGTCGCCCAGGTGGGCATCGCCGGGTCGGCCAAGCTCGGCCATCACGTGACCCTCGGCGGCCAGGTCGCGGTCAACGGCCACATCACGATCGGCGACTGCGTCACCGTCGGGGCCAAGGCTGGGGTGGTCAACAACGTTGAGGACAACGAGACGCTGCTCGGCCAGCCCGCTGTGCCCATCCAGGACGCCAAACGCCGCATCCTCATGCTGGCCAAGTTGCCGGAGATGCGCGACCAGCTCAAACGGCTCCAGAAGCGCATCGAGCAGCTTGAGCATGGGACCGGCGGACGGATGGCCAGAAAAGACTCTGCTGAATCGTAACTGCGCCTCATGCCGGCCGACTTTTTCTTGCCCGGATGCAACCGCTGGAGTACTATTGAGGTACAAATTGTTTAATGGTATCATAAACTCCGGTAAGAAAATGCCTCAGCCGGGCGAACCGGTGAGGCGGGTCAGGCAGAGGTGAGCTACAACCCCCCACACATTACGGACGAAGCCAAGAAAACGGCTGCCAAGTTCTTCCAGCATGCTCAGACCGCAGCCGATTCGCGGAGCTTCGACTACGCCATCGAGCTTTATGTCCAGGGCTTGGCCAAAGACCCTGAGGCGGTCGAGAAGGGGCACATGGCCCTGCGCGAGGTCGGCATCCGGCGGACCAACAGCGGCGGCAAGAAGCCCGGCCTGATGGAATCGCTGAAGATTTCCAAGTCCAAGAAAGACCCGATCGGGGCGATGCTCGCCGCTGAGATGATGCTGGCCAAGGACCCGCTGAACCTCAAGTACGCGGAGGAAATGGTCAAGGCGGCCGACAAGTCCGAATTGCCCGAGACCCTCCGCTGGGCCCTGCAGGTCTACTTTGAGCTCTGCCCGCAGGAGAAGAAGATCAGCGTCCAGCGGCTGCTGCTGATCAAGAACCTCTACGAGAAACTGGGCGATTACTATCAGAAACAGGACCGGCTCGATCAGACTCTCGAGGCCTACGAGAAGGGCATCGGGGCGATGAACTACGCCGTCCAGTCGGGCCAGGGCGGCAGCCTCGATCTCCAGAGCGAGCTGAAGAATCTGGCCACCAAACACGCCATCCTCCGCGGCAGGTACGAGCGGGGCGACTTCCGCGATTCGATCAAGGACGCCGACGCCCAGAAGCTCCTGCAGGACAAGTCCCGCCAGGTCAAGGGCGAGGAACTGCTGACCCAGTTGATCGAGAAGGCCCGGGCCGAAGCGGATGCGAACCCGTCGGTGGGGGCCAAGGTGTTTGCCCTGATCGACCTGCTGACCCAGCGGGGCAAGCCCGAGGACGAGAAGGAGGCGATCAAGATCCTCGACGACGCCCACCAGCGGACCGGACAGTACAGCTTCAAGATGCGGGCCGACGACCTGCGAATCCGCCATCAGCGCCGGGCGGTCAAACGCATCGAGGCCAAGGTCAAAGCCGAGGCGACGCCCGATCCGACGCTCCAGCAGCAGCTCGCCGACGCCCGCCAGCAGCAGGCGGAGCGAGAACTGGCCATCTTCAAGGAGCGGATCGAGCAGTATCCGACGGACACGCGGCTGAAGTTCGAATACGGCCGGCGGCTCTACGAGTCCAAACGCTACGACGAAGCCATCCCGGTGTTCCAGGAGGCGGTCGGCGATCCCCGCCACGCCGTCCGCGCCCGCTACTACATCGGCACCTGCTTTTTCCAGAAGGGGTGGCACTCGCAGGCCATCGACATTCTCAACGAAGCCGTCGAGCGCTACGAGACCCTCGGCGACGCCCTCTCCAAGGAAATCTTCTACGTCCTGGGGCGTTCGCACGAGGAGCTGGAGCAGATCGATCAGGCCCTGAAGATCTACAGCCGCCTGATCCAGTGGGACTTCAACTACCGCGACGTCCGCCACCGGATCGACAAGCTCCAGGCCAAGAAGAAGATCAATTCCTGACCCCTTTCATCCTCTCGAAACGTCCTCCCGGCGAGCCGCTGGTATTGTCGCGGGTGCTTCTGGTAAACGAATAGGGATCGCTCTACAATGCCACCGATGCAGGAGGCTTTCTGATGCCACAGACAGCAGACGGCAGTAGTTGCATGAATTCGTTGTTCTTCTTCGACGACTGGCTGCTGTTCGCCCGCGAGGGGCTGGACCGCCGGCAGGGCCGGCCGGAGCGGATTGGCCAGTTCGCTCTGGACCCCCAGGCCGATCCGGACCTCGAGTCGATCCGGGGTCTGGGCATCGTCCACGACCCGATCGGCGGCGGCTATGAGATGGTGGTGGACTGTCAGTCAAGGTCCGGCATGCGGTTCTTCACCCGCCTGCGGTCGGACGATCCGTACCGCTGGCCCACGCAGGAATGGAAGAGCGGCTCGGGACCGCTCTGGACCCGGGCGGACAACGTCTACCTCGACCAGCACGGTCGGCCTTTGGACTGCTTCAATACCCTGTGCCTCGCGGGCACTCCATTGGCCCAGAAGGGCTACGTCGCCACGTTCTTCGACTATGCCCGCACGCACCGCGGCGACGCCCACCATTCCCCGCAGCCCAGCGCCGCCATCGGATTCTCCAGAGACGGTCTGCACTTCGAGGTGGAGGCTGGCAACTGCTATATTCCGCATCACAGCGACACCAGCAACCCGCCCATCTACAACCCGTGGACGGGCGAGTTTCTGATCTACTGCCGGCCGGAGCAGTCGGATCGCCGGATTGGCGTGGTGACGACGAGGGACTTCCGGACGTTCAGCCCCTACGAGACCATCCTGCAGCCCGATCCGCTGGACCCGGTCGGTCGCGAGTTCTACGGTCTGACCCCGTGGCTTCAGGACGACCTGTTCGTCGGCACGCTGAGCATCTACGACACCGAACCGACCGAGAAGGCTCACGTCCGGATGCAGGGGATCAACGAGATGCAGCTTGCCTACAGCTATAACGGCAAGAACTGGTACCGGGCGTCCCGCGAGATGTTCCTGGAGCGGGGCGAACCGGGCACGGACTCCGGCGGCAGCATCTATGCGGGCATGCCCGTCCGGACGCCCGCCAATCGGCTGCTCTTTGGGACGATGGTCTCGTGGACCGAGCACGGCATGGACATCGAGCACTGCCCGGAGGAGTGGAGACGGACTCCCTACCGCAGCTACCTCTACGAGATGCGGCCCGACGGCTTTGTGTTCCTGCGGACCTCGGCCCGGTGCGGACGGCTCCGCACCAAGGCGATCGTGCCGCAGGGCGGCGAGTTGACCATCAACGCCCTGACCACCCCCAGCGGCCACGTCAAAGCGGTCATGCTCGACGCTCAGACGTTCGAGCCGATCCCGAACTACACCCTCGACGAGGCGGTCCCGCTGGTCGGCGATGAACTGGCGGGCGTGCTCCGCTGGCGTGAACGGAAGAACCTGAATGAGCTCAAGGACCGCCGTGTGATGCTCGAGTTGCACGTTCGCGAGGCGGACCTCTACGCCCTGCGTTTCCCGTATCGCGTCCACCTGGGCGAATACATCCGCGACCGCGTCTGAGTCGCGTTCTGGCAACCCGTTCTTCAAGGAGGCATCCCATGCCAAGTCGGCCCCTGCGATTGCTCATGGTCGGTTCGCATCCCGCCGATACGTTCGATCAGGCGGGAGGGACGTTGGCCCATCACGCAGCCCAGGGCGATCAGGTCACCGCGGTAACCCTGACGACCGGCGCGCGTTCCCACCATTGGCAGCTCATCGATCAGAAGCGAAAGCTCCAGGAGGAACTCGACGTCGAGGGACTGCTCGAACAGGCGGTCAAGGAGAAGATGGACGAGGTCCGCAAGGCCGCTGCGATTCTGGGGCTTCACGACGTCCGGACGCTCGGGTTCGAGGACGACGAGATCCTGCTGACCCGCGAGATGGTCGAGGCGGTCGCCGACGTGATTCGCGAGGTCAGGCCCGACATCATGATCACGCATCATCCTTACGAACTGGGCGGACTGAAGCTGCACGCCACCACCGGCCAGGCTGCGATCTACGCGTTTCAGCAGGCGATGGGGGCCGGGCGCGGCCGCAAGCCCACCCACTACGTCTCTAAGATATTCTTCATGAACCCGATGGGTTACATGGGCCACAACACCCTGGCCTACGCCTCCACCGCCCACATTACGACTATCATCGACATCACCGACGTGATCGACAAGAAGGTGCTTGCGATGGATATGATATCGAGCCAGTACTACGGCGGGGCGTACTCGCGGAAGTGTCACGAGATCAGCGACGGCCACACCGGCGGGCTAGCGTATGTCGCCTACGGCGAGGCGTTCCAGGCATTCTTTCCCGAGTGCGGATATACGCTGCCCTTCTCCGAGGCCGACATCCGTAAGGCGGAAGGACTCAGCGAAGAGGGGATGGCGCGGCGCAGCGAGATCGTCGCCGCCCGGATGCCGCTGCCCGAAGGCATGGGTTTCAGTTCGGAACACCGAATTGCACCGGAGCAGTACCGGACCTGACGTTCGTGGAAGGGAAAGAACACCCCGCCTGCCGGTGGGCCGAGACAGGACCTATCGGGCCTGACGGTGTGCTACGCCCGCGAGTTTCTTCTGCAGGCTGTCCAACTGGTCCGCCAGGATACTTCGCTCCTCCGGGGCCAGTTTTGCTTCGCCGAACCGCATCCGCAGATAGGCCCGCGTCAGGTCCACCATCTCCGGGTGGACGTCGGCCCGGATCAGGCGAAGGTCCTCGGTGAATTCCCACGCCGTCCGCGTGACCGGTTTGGTGATCCCTCGCTTGGCCAGCGTCACCAGCGCGCCGCGGTAGAAGTCGATCGGGCAGGTCCAGACGTTGCCGTACTTGCGCTCCCAGCGTTTGGCCAGGTAACGGCGGAACCGCCGCAACCCCTTGGTCGAGACCAGCACCGAGATCCGCACGATCAGGTAGGCGAACGCGATCAGCAGCACGACCACGATCCAGTGCAGCACCTGGTGCCAGCGCGACTGGTAGTCCTCGCCCCGCAGCATGTCGATGAACCGCGTGATGACTCGCTTGATCGTCCAGGTCTGGCCCGCCTCGCCGGTCTCGTCGCCCAGGATCTGCTTGCGCAGGCCCTCGATGAACTCGCGCCGCTCGCTCTCGTCGTAGTTGGCCAGGTGCGAGAGCCACGTGAACCGCAGCAGGTCCACCGCGTCCCAGAACATCCGCACCAGCTTGCTCTCGACCGGTCGGATCGCCTCGTCCCGCGCCGCCGGCGTCGGGTCGAAGGTCGTCCAGCCCTTCCCGTCGAGGTACACCTCAGCCCACGCGTGGGCATCGCAATTGCGGATCGTGTAGTAGCCGCCGAACGCGTTGTAGTTGTAGCCGCCGTTCTTGAACCCGGTCACGATGCGGGCCTCCAGGCCCAGCGACCGGCACAGCAGCACGAACGCCGAGGCGAAGTACTCGCAGTGGCCGTGCTTGCGCCGCGTCAGGAAGTCGAACACCGGGTCGATCTGCGGCAGGACGTCGCGATTGTCCAGGTCGTACCGGAACTCGCCGCTGGTCCGCAGCCACATCTCCAGCTTGCGGGCCTGTTCCAGCGGCGAAAGCTCGCGCGCCTCCTTCGCGAGCACCTCCTGGGCCTTCTCCTGATAGCGATCCAGGTCCGCTTCGCCGCCGACCCGGTGACGCTGATGCGCCCGGAACCGCGCGATCATCGGCAGGGTCTCCCGCCGCACCGTCCGCTCCACGTCGCCGGCGGTGGGGGCCTTCGGCCAGATGTTCTGCGCCGGCGCCTCGTGCGAGGTCAGCAGCTTGTAGCAGAAGCCCTTCTTGGGATACTGCGAGGCCCGCAGGGTGTTGGTCTGCGGACAGTAGGTCAGCCGCATCTCCCGGTTTGTGGCGATCGCGGTGGGCGTGTCGATCACAAACAGGTTGGACGAAATCTCATCGTCGTAGTAGATGCGCCAGAAGATCTGCTTGGCCACCGCCTCCTTCGACAGCATCGCCGCGTCCTGGATCGGCACGGGGGTGTCCAGGCTGCGGGTCTGAACCACCCGCTCCTCGCCTTCCTTTTGCTCCTCCAGCCACTTCCAGAACTGCCCGTGGCGGGAATACTGCGTCTTGACCGACCCGCGCAGGTACATCAGCGGGGCCACGCCGCTCTTGCTGTCGCTGAGCACCTTGACCCGCAGCACCGGGTCGTCATCCTCCATCAGGATGGTCATTTCGCCCAGGGTCAACTGCTCGCCGAAACCCGTCCGTGTGCTCTGGCGAGTCAGCGTGTTGCCCAGAAGCTGCATCGCCGGCGAGCCGCGCGGGATCAGCACGAAGATGGCCAGCGAGATGCTGCACGTCAGCACCGCCGTCACGAAGTAGCCGCTGATCCACGTGCGCCGGCGGACCTGCACCGCGATGCCGCGGCCCGCCGCCCCTTCGAACTGGCGGTGCGCCATCGCCTCGACCACCAGGTGGGTCTTGTACAGCCAGTAGCCGGCCAGGGCCACGTAGGCCACCAGCACCACCGCGAATTCGGTGGTCGGAGTGACCGCGCCGGCGGCCAGCATCGCCATGACCGAGAGGATCATCAGCTCCGAGAAATCGCTGACCTTGCCGATGCTGAAGCTCTTGATCAGGATCGCCGCGGTCAGAAAGTAGGCCAGGGCCTTGCCCGGTTCGAGTCGCAGCAGCAGGATGGACATCGCCAGCATGCCGATGCCGACCAGCACGATGAAGATCGAGACGAATCGCGGAACCCGGACGGGCCGGCCGATCCGCCGGTACGCCACCAGCAGCACGATGCACGAGAAGACCATGATCCCGGTCGAGTGGTCCAGGTAGACCCGCGCCATCTCCCAGGTCGCCAGCGCGACGCTCAGGAAACCCAGCGGCAGCAGTTCACGGGGTCTGACCATGGTTAGACCATCTCCTCCGGGCACGGCTGCGACGACGGGATGAAGATCCGCCGCCAGTCCGAACCGCCCACCAGCAGCATCTGTGTCGGGCCGATCGCCCCGGAGAGCCGCTCCAGCATGCTCGCGCTGCTCTCGCTGACGCTGACCAGCAGGCAGCGGCCTCGCCACCGGGCCGTCCACCGCCACGTCTGCATCATGTCCGACAGCGACGCCACCGACTGCGGCTCGACCATGCTCAGCGTCCGCAATATCCGGTGCTGGGCCTCGCGGCCGGCCAGCGGCGGGATCAGCACCGGCGGATCGCTCGCGCAGACCAGCGCCACCCGATAGCCCAGCTCCAGCGACTCGCACAGGAAGGTCGCCGAGAAACTGACCGCCTCCTCGAACCGGCGCCGGTTCCTGGCCGTCAGGTCCGGCACGTGCGTGTCCAGGATCACGGTCAGGCGGTGGGGGGCGAACTGGGCCATTTCGCGGACCAGCAGTTGGCCCATCTTGGCCGAGCGCTTCCAGTGGATCAGCTTGGGATTGTCGCCCCGGCGATACTCCCGCAATGCATAGAACTCGTCGCTGTTGCCGTGGAACTGCGACTGGGTCACGCCCAGGTGCACGTCGATCCGGCGCTGTCCCGGCAGGAAGCGGTGGTCCAGCTTGCCCAAGGCCGGATAGATGGTCACCTTCTGGCTGTTGATGACGGTCAGGAACCGCGTCAGCAGGCCGAACGGGTAGCGGCTGGCCACCCGCGTGCCGCGAAGCTCCATCTGGCCCCGCAGGGTCGGCGTGATGAAAATCTGGAAACTGCACGTCTGGCCCGGCCCGATGTACGGGACGTAGACCCGCGGCGCCCCGGTCGACTGGCCGCGGCCCACAATTTCCACCAGGCGAAGGGAATAGACGCCGAAGTATCGGCGGGTGTTGCGGATTTCATATTTGACCGGCATCGGCTGGGAGACCACGCCGTTGTCCGGCAGGATCCGGGTGATCTCGATCGGATGGACCATGCGGCTGGGGATCAGGACCGACATCATCAGGATGGCCGCCGCCAGCGAGGCCGACCAGAACAGGAGATTGAGCTGCGAGACGAACGCGATCGCGGCCAGCACGGCGATCGCGACCAGGAGCATCAGGACGGACCAGCCGACGTAGACCCCGTACTGGGGATGCCAGGTGGTTGGAGTCTGCCGAAGCACCTTGACCGGGTTCTTTACCGTCAGCTTCGGCTTTTCTTCCGATGGCTTCAGGAGGACAGGATCGGGTTCGGCCCGGCGTTTTTTAAACCGCAGTTGCACCAAAGGAAATCCATCTCCGCTTATACGGGCACCACGATCTCCTCAATGATCTGCGAGATGATATGGGAGGTGGAACTCGATTGGCTGTCGTCCAGATAACTCTTGCTTAGGACGCGGTGGGCGCAGACCGGAACGGCCAGCGACTTGATGTCGTCCGGCAGCACGTAGTCCCGCTCCTCCAGCAGCGCCATCGCCTGGGCCGTTCGCACCAGGGCCTGCGAGCCGCGCGGCGAGACGCCCAGATCCAGGTGCCGGTGCTGGCGGGTTGCCTCGACGAACCGCAGCACGTAGTCCATCACCGAACCATCCACCTTCACGTCATCGACCGCTTCCTGGATGCGGCAAACCTCTTCGCCGTCCATTACCGCTGAGATCTTCTCGATCGACTTGCGGGCCGGCTGCTCCTGGATGATCCGGGCCTCCTGCTCCGCTGAGGGATACCCGATCGAAATCCGGAGGGTGAACCGGTCCAACTGGTTTTCCGGCAGGAAGTAGGTCCCCTCGAACTCGAAGGGGTTCTGCGTCGCAATGACCATGAACGGGCGGCCCAGGGTCATGCTCTGGCCGTCCATCGTCACCTGGCCCTCGTTCATGGCCTCCAGCAGGGCCGACTGGGTCCGCGGGGTCGTCCGGTTGATCTCGTCGGCCAGGACGATGTTGGCGAACACCGGACCCCGGTTGAACTCGAACTCGCGCGTCCGGTCGTTGAAGATCGAAACGCCCAGCAGGTCGCTGGGCAGCAGGTCGGGCGTGAGCTGAATCCGCGAAAAACTGCAGCTTACGCTCTTGGCCAGCGCCCGGGCCAGAATGGTCTTGCCCACGCCCGGCACGTCCTCGATCAGCACGTGTCCGCCGCTGATCAGGCCCACGATCAACTGGTCGACGACCAACGGCCGGCCCAGGAACACCTGCGAAACGTTATCCCGCAGCGACTGGAGAGATGCACCTATTCCACGATTGGTATGCATAGCCCACCATTATACCATTAATAAAACTTCGCCTGGGTATAAAACTGCCGCACGTTCTGGAATGTATACCCGCTTGGAACGGGTTCGTCAATCCGGTTGCTTTTTTCCCTGAAGAATCTACAATTTCACCTTTTGCCGCCATACGGCTGGAGCCATGACTGTTATCCAACTAACTAACATTACGTTCATCCGGTCCGATCGGATCATTCTGGATCGGATTTCCTGGACCATTGGCCGCGGACAGCACTGGGCCCTGCTGGGCGCCAACGGTTCCGGGAAAACTTCGCTCCTGAAAATCATTGCCGGTTACGAGTGGCCCAGCGACGGGTCGGTCCACGTCCTGGGCCGGCACTTCGGCGACTGCTATCTGCCCGAGCTCCGCAAGACCATCGGGTGGGTCAGCGCCGCGGTCGAGCACCGCCTGCCGGAAGATGACACCGCCCTCGAGATCGCCGCCTCCGGGTTCGACGCCTCGCTGGGGCTTTACCGGCCGCTCCGTCGCGACGAGACCGAGCAGACCCGGTCCGCCCTCGCCGCCCTTGGGATCGAGGGGCTGGCCGATCAGCCGTACCAGGTCCTCTCGCAGGGCGAGAAGCAGCGGGTTCTGATCGCCCGGGCGCTGGTCAACCGTCCGGCTTTGCTGATTCTCGACGAGCCCTGCGCCGGCCTGGATCCGGTATCGCGGGAGCGGTTCCTCGACGATCTGGGCCGGCTGGCCGAGACGCCGGAGAGTCCGACCATCCTTCTGGTCACCCATCACGTCGAGGAGATCCGCCCGTGGATCGACAACCTCTTGGTGCTCAAGGAGGGTCGGGTGCTGGCCGCCGGTTCCACGGCGGCGACGCTGACCGCCGCGAATATGGGCGATGCCTTCGGGCATCCTTGCCGGATCGGCAACACGCGCGGCCGATACCGCCTCGACCTGAACCCGCGGGATTAGCGTGCTTCCGCCGAACCTGCGTTTTTGGTTGCAGCCGCCTGTGAACTGCTTTATAATCCGTCTTACTTCTGTGCCTCGTGGGGGTCTGCCAAATGAGGTCGTGGGGCGGGCGATGTCCCGTCGCTGTGCTTGCTGAGGAGAGAGCCATGAAACCGTCAATAATGCTGCCGGCTGCGTTTCTGTCCGTTTTCTGCTGGGCCAATGCCGCCACCGTCAATGTCTGGCTCGAAATCGACGCTTCGGCCAACGAGTACCGCGTGCTGGCCGAGTGCGTCGACGACGTCGCTGGGACCTGCGCCGGACTGGCCCTCTACAACGTCACGCTGAGCAACGTGGCGGAGTTGTACAACGACGGTCCGATGGCCTATGACGAGGCGGGCGAGACCACCACGCCGCTGGCCGGTTTCGTTTTGTTCCGCAGCGACAGCGGGGCCGGCGTCACCACGTTGGGCGCCGCCCAGAATACGTTTGATCCCAACGGAGCCCAGATCGTGTACGACATCGGCGACCAGGCGGTCGATCTGACCGCGCTCGTTTCAGCCGATGTCTACGTGCCCGCCGACGGTCAGGTCGCCGTGCCCGTTCAACTGGGCCACGGCACGTTCACCGGCGATCCGCCGAGCATCACCAACGCGACCTTCAATGTCTTTGATCCCGCCCGCGACGGCACCACTCAGCCGCCCGATACCGTCGCGATTCTCGATCCGGACATCGTCGGCGTCGAATACACCCTGACCGTCAGCGTCCAGGGCCAAGGCACGACCACGCCCGCCGCGGGCGATCATACGTATGACGAAGGCGTCCAAGTGGCGATCTTGGCCGCCGCCGCCGACGGTTGGCACTTCGTTCGCTGGCAGGGCGACGTGTCGGCCACCAGCGCCGCCGCCTCGGTGACCATGAACGCCGACAAGGCCGTCACCGCCGTTTTTGAAGAGGATGCCGCCCAGTATGCCCTGACAGTGCAGGTCCAGGGCCAGGGGACGACCACGCCGGCCGCCGGCCAGCACACGTATGACGATGGGACGGTCGTTCCTCTCTCAGCCGCCGCCGCCGACGGCTGGCATTTCGTCCGTTGGCAGGGCGACGTCGCCGGAACCAGTCCCTCCTCCTCCATCACGATCAGCAGCAACAAATCGGTGACCGCCGTCTTCGAGCAGGACGCCGCCCAGTACACGCTGACCGTCAACGTCCAAGGTCAGGGCGCGACCACGCCCGCCGCCGGTCAGCACACCTATGATGAAGGGGCCGCCGTCCCGCTGACCGCCACGCCCGCCGGCGGCTGGCACTTCGTCCGGTGGGAAGGCGACGCCTCCGGCGCCCAGGAGTCCACCCAGGTTACCATGGACAGCGCGATGACCGTCACCGCCGTCTTCGAGCGAGACACCGCCCAATACGCGCTGACCGTCAACGTCCAGGGCCAGGGCACAACGACGCCCGCCGCCGGTCAGCACACCTACGATCAGGGCGCCCAGGTAAACCTCGGCGCCACGCCCGCACAAGGTTGGCACTTTGTCCGGTGGGAGGGCGACGTGTCCGGCGTCAATCCGAACGTTGGGGTCACCATGGACTCCAGCAAGTCCGTCACCGCGGTCTTTGAGCAGGACGCGGCCCAGTACACGCTAACCGTCAACGTCCAGGGCGACGGGACCACCGATCCCAATGCCGGTCAGCACAGCTACGATGCAAACGCCGCGGTCGAGGTTGCCGCTACCGCCGCCGACGGCTGGCATTTCGTCCGCTGGCAGGGCGATGCGACCGGAACCGCGCCAACCCTGACCGTCACCATGGACCGCGGCAAGAGCGTCACCGCCGTCTTTGAGCAGGACGCCGCCGAATACGTCCTGACCGTCAACGTCCAGGGCAGCGGCTCGACCAATCCGGTTCCCGGCCAGCACAGCTACGCGGACGGAACCGAGGTAATCGTCGCGGCCACACCCGTCGAGGGCTGGCACTTTGTCCGGTGGGAGGGCGATTTGACGGGCGCCACCGCCACGGCATCGCTGACGATGGACGCCAGCCAGTCGATCACCGCGGTCTTCGAGCAGGACGCGGCCCAGTACACGCTGACCGTCAACGTCCAGGGCCAGGGCACGACGGCGCCCGCTGCCGGCCAGCATGCCTACGACAGCGGAACCGAGGTCGCCCTCTCGGCTGCCCCGGCCGAAGACTGGGAGTTCATCCGCTGGGAGGGTGACATCTCCGCGACCGACCCGAACACCACCGTGACCATGAACGCGGGCAAGTCGGTCACCGCCGTTTTCCAAGCCGAGGCGGTTGATCCCAATGATCCCAACCAGCCGTCCGACCCCAACGAAACCAACGGCGACGTTCCTCCCATCGGCGGATGCCTCATGACCGCCATGGTCGTCGGACTGGCTGTGGCCTTCGGATTCGCCATGCTCGGACTATATCGGGAGTCGTAGTCCTTCCAATGGACCAGTAACTTCTGACCCGGTCGCCAGTTCGCGGCCGGGTCTTTCTATGGCGGCGGCCAATACTGAATATTATAATCAAGCATTATGATTGATAGGTGGTGGCCTGATCATTGATCTGGGCTCGGCAATCGCATATACTGCAATGACCGACAAGCCCTTTGGAGACCAAGGAGAAACCCGAGTATGCGGCGATTCCCTTCGGCGGCGATCTGCCTGATTACTGTGTCCGCGGCGGCGTTCCTGGGGGCCTGCAACGGTCCCGTCAACAACCTGGCCAAGAATCAGGAGTATCTCCTGACGGTCAGCGTCGAGGGCCATGGCACGGTCAGCCCGGACACCCTCACCTACAACGCCGGGACTTCCGTGGTCCTCGTGGCGGAGCCCGCCGCCGGCTGGCACTTCGTCCGATGGGAAGGCTCCGGTCAGGGCACCGGCGATACGCTGCAACTGGTCATGGACCGCGATCGCGCGGTCACCGCGGTTTTTGAGGAGGGTGTGCTTCAATACACCTTGACCGTGGAAGTCGAGGGCCAGGGCAGCGTTAACCCTTCATCCGGCGCGCATGGGTACGATCCGAATTCCATCGTTAACCTCACCGCCACCGCCGCCGACGGCTGGCGCTTCGTCGAGTGGCAGGGCTTCGCCGGCGGGACCGACCCTGCGACCACCGTTACCATGACCGGCAACAAGACGGTCAAAGCCGTCTTCGAGGAGGATACGTCGCAGACGCTGACCATCGCGGTTCAGGGCCAGGGTACGGTCGATCCGGCGGTCGGTCAGCACGAGTATGAGAGGGACACGCAGGTGAGCGTGAAGGCCGCCGCCGCCGACGGCTGGCACTTCGTTCGATGGGAAGGGGACGCCGCCGGCAACACACCCAGCGCGACCGTCTCCATGGACGCCGACAAGACGGTCACCGCCGTCTTTGAAGAGGACAGCGACGCATACAACCTGACCATCGCCGTCAGCGGCCAGGGGACCACCGATCCCGCCGCCGGGACTCACAGCTATCCTGCCGACGGATCGGTCAGCCTGACCGCCGCCGCCGCCGCCGGCTGGCATTTCGTCCGCTGGCAGGGCGACGCCCAGGGCACCTCGCCGACGGTCGAATTGACGATGGGTTCGGCCAAGACGGTCACCGCGATCTTCGAGGAGGACGCGGCCGAATATACCCTCACCGTCTCGGCCATCGGCCAGGGCACCGTGGATCCGGCCGTCGGAGGCTACAGCTACGCCGACGGCCAGCAGGTCACGCTGACCGCCACGGCGGGCGAGAGCTGGCGGTTCGACCGCTGGCAGGGCGACGTGACCGGGACGGACAACCCCGTCACGGTGACCATGTCCGCCACCCGCAGCGTGACCGCCGTCTTCGTCCGCCAGTATCGCCTGAGCGTGGCCGCGACCGGCCAGGGAACCACCAGCCCGGCCGTTGGCGATCATTTCTACGACGTCGGCCAGACCGTGACCGTCTCAGCCACGCCCGCCAACGGCTGGCGATTCCTCGATTGGACCGGCGACCTGTCCTCGTCCAACCAGAGCGCCGATCTGGTCATGGACGACGACAAGGCCATCACCGCCTCCTTCGGCGGCGCGGGCGTCCAGGTCATGATCGAAACCTCCAAAGGCAATATTCTCGTCGAACTGGACGATGAGCTGGCGCCGGTCACCGTCGAAAACTTCCTCAGTTACGTCGATGAGGGGTTCTACGACGGGACCGACGGCAAAGAGGCCACCATCTTCCACCGCGTGATTCCCGATTTCATGGTTCAGTGCGGCGGCTTCACCGAAGAGCTGGAAGAGAAGGAGACGCACGACCCGATCGTCCTCGAGTCGGACAACGGCTTGAGGAACGTGCGGGGCACGATCGCGATGGCCCGCACCACCGAACCCGACAGCGCCACCTCGCAGTTTTTCATCAACGTGGTGGACAACGATTTCCTCAACTACGCGAGCGAAGCGAAGCCCGGCTACGCCGTTTTCGGCCGCGTGCTGGAGGGCATGGACGTCGCCGACGAGATCGTCGCCGTCGAGACCGCCTCCGTCGGTCCGCACGACGACGTGCCGGTGGAGGCCATCTTCATTACCTCCGTGTATCGCGTTGAGGAATGATGTCTGTGAGACATGGGGACGGTGGCGCCGGCTGAGGGCGGTTTGACCGACCATCGTAAAAGGGCGCCATCGCTCCGCAGCCATCCATTCGAGGAACAGCGTCATGACCGATCAGGTGCAGTTCGACGCCGCACGGCTCTTCGACCTGTCCGGCCGGGTCGCCATCGTCACCGGCGCCGCCCGCGGCAACGGACGGGCCATTGCCGAAGGCTTGGCTGCGGTCGGCGCGCCGTGGTGCTTGCCGATGTCCTGGCGGACGAACTGCAAAGCGTTGAGCAGGCCGTCGCCGAGCGCGGCGGCCGAGCCCTGGCTGTGCCCACCGACCTGCGCAACAATGACGATCTTATCTCGCTGGTCGAAAAGGCGGCAGGGGAGTTCGGGCGGATCGATGTTCTCGTCAACTGCGCCGGGGTCAGCGTTGGCGGGCCGTCGCACGAGTATGCCGAAACCGACTGGCGGTTCACCTTCGACGTCAACGTCGACGCCGCCTTCAAACTCGCCAAGCTCGTCGCCGTCCACATGATCCCGCAGCGGTCCGGCTCGATCATCAATATCACCAGCATCGGCGCCGCCCAGGGCTTTCCCAACAACCCAGCGTACCAGGCCTCGAAGGGCGCCCTTCAGCAGCTCACGCGAGCCTTGGCCACCGATTGGGCCAGATACAACATCCGCGTCAATAACCTCTGTCCCGGTTACTTTATGACCGCGATGACCCGCAAGAGCTGGTCCAATCCGCAGATCGCCTCCCGCCGCGCCGCCCGCTGCATGCTCAACCGCTGGGGCGAACCGCGCGAACTGGTCGGGCCGGTGATCTTCCTGGCCTCCGAAGCTTCCAGCTACATGACCGGCAACGACCTCTTCATCGACGGCGGATTCAACAAGACGGGAATCCTGGAAGGGCAGTAGCCGTTCGCCGCAAGCGGTTCCTTTCTGGTCCGCCTGTTCGCCTCTCGCTATAATGCTCTCTGGCCTGTTTGCGCGGCTTGACACCATCGAACCGGGAGAACCTCTGTGGACTGGATATTCGATCGTCGAAGTGGAGCGCGTGTATCCGACCGGCTCGAGCTCGCCGGCGGACCGGTGGTCGTTCTGGAAAACGAGCGTCTCCGCGCGGTCTGCCTGGCCGGCAAGGGGGCGGACATCGTCTCGCTGTTCAACAAGGACGCGGCCTGCGAATGCCTCAGCCAGCCGTATCCCACCTTTCCCTTCCGGCCCGGCGAGGCGCCCGCTCTCGGCCGCGAATTCGGCAAGTACATGACCGTCTGGCCCGAGATGTTTCCCGTGGCCAGCGCCTGGGGCGATTACTTCGGCCAGGCCCAGCCGTTCCACGGTGAGGCCCGCCTGCTCGCCTGGCGGCACGAGATCATCGAGGACTCCCCCCAACGCGTCTCGGTCCGGCTGTCGGCCCGGATGCAGCTCAGCCCGTTCCGGCTGACCCGCACCATGACCCTCGATGCCGACTCGCCCGTCCTGGCCCTCGACGAGCGCGTCGAGAATCTCGCCAACCAGCCGCTGCCGGTCCTTTGGGGCCACCATCCGACCTTTGGACCGCCGTTCCTCGACGAGACCTGCCGCGTCCAACTGCCCGGCGGCGACTACATCGACGGCGACGACTCGATGCTCCAACTCGCTCCGCCCGGCTCCGGCGTCCACAACATGTTCTATCGCCTCAACCTCTCATCCGGCCGGTGTGGCCTGTTCAGCCACAAACGCGGCTTCGGTGTCGGTCTGCGATTCGATCACCAGCTCTTTCGCGTCATCTGGATTTGGCAGGGCCTCAACCAAAACAGCGGCGCGCCAAACTTCGACACCCGCTACGCCTGCGCGGTCGAGCCGGTCACCGGCCTGCCCAAACAGCACGCCCAAAGCGACCGGACGCCGCCGATCCTCGTCCATCCCGAAACGCCGCTGACCACCCGCCTCGACGTATTCCTCTACACCGACCAAAGGGACCTGGAGGATTGACGATGGGCGAACTTCGACCACCGCCGCCGGCCAAGCTGTTTGTCGCGATGCTCGTCGCGCCGGACGTTGCCGGCCGCGTCGACCGGATCGACGGGCGGCTGATCGAGTGTTTCGGCCCCATCGATCTGGTCAGTCCCGATTTCTCCTTCGAGTTCACCGACTACTACAAGGCCGAGATGGGCGAGAATCTGGTCCGTCGTATCGTCAGCTTCGAATCCCTCTTCGATCCGGCCGGGCTGCCGGCGGTCAAGCACCGCACCAACGACCTGGAAGCCGAGTTGACGGCTGAGCTGCGTAATCCTGAGTCCGGCCGGGCGGTCAACCTTGACGCGGGCTATCTGACCCTCGGCCAACTCGTTCTGGCCACCACCAAGAGCCACGCCCACCGTCTCTACCTGCGCGACGGGATATGGGCTGAGGTCACCCTCCGCTATCACAAGGGCGACTACGAAAAATGGCCCTGGACCTATCCGGACTATGCCTCCGGACGGTATAATTCGTTCTGGCGACCGATGCGCGACAAACTCAAGCGGCAGATGGAGGAAACGCAAAGCTCCCATGAATGACCCTTCCACCGCCACGCTGGCCCGCATGCTCCTGCTGATCGCCGGGCCCTCAGCGGTCGTCAGTTTCGGCCTGTGCTACCTGATGCGGGTGTTGGCCCCGGCGCTCGGTTATATGGACCGTCCCGGCGGCCGCAAGAGCCACCCGCGCGCCATGCCGATGGGCGGCGGCGTCGCCGTCGTGCTGACGGTGATCGCCTTGATCGCGGCGGGGATCGCCGCGGTGCTCTCCGATGTCTACGCCTCGTTTCCCGCGTTCGACTGGCTCGCCGTGCACCGCGAAGGCCTGGCCTTGCGGCTCCATCAATTGGCCGGCGTCCTGTTCTGCGGGCTGATCCTCCTCGTTCTGGGCGTCTTCGACGACGTCAAGGATCTCGGCCCCAGGTTCAAACTCCTCGTCCAGTTCCTTCTGGCCGGTCTGGTGGTCTTCGGGTTCGACGTTCAGGCGACGGTCTTCCTGCCCGCGCCGATCCTCGGTTCGCTGCTGACCGTGCTGTGGATCGTGGTCATCACCAACGCCTTCAACTTCCTGGACAACGCCGACGGCCTGGCCTCCGGCGTCGCCCTTATCTGCACCGCCGTGCTGATCGCCGTCGCCGTCGGCTCGGGCCAGATCTTCGTCTCAGCCTATCTGGCCTGCTTCGCCGGGGCGATCATCGGATTCCTGCTTCACAATTTCCCGCCCGCCCGCATCTACCTCGGCGACGCGGGCAGCCAGCCCATTGGCTTCCTGCTCGCCGTCGGCACCATCCTGACCACCTATTATCAGGAGCAGTCGCCCGATCAGCTCCGCACCGCCGTCTTTATTCCGCTTATCATCATGGCCATTCCGCTCTACGATTTCTTCTCGGTGATCGTCATCCGGCTGCGGGCGGGCAAGAGCCCGTTCGTCGGCGACCACCGGCATTTCTCGCACCGCCTGCTGCAGCGCGGCCTGCGGGTGCGCGACGTGGTGCTGACCATCTACCTGGCCTGCGGCGCCACCGCCGTCGGAGCGATCGTCCTTCAGCAGGTCGCCTGGCCGTACGCGATGCTCATCTTCCTCCAGACCCTCTGCATCGTCGCCATCATCGGCATTCTGGAGTATCAGCCGAAAAAGTGACATGAACGCCACGGCCCGACCGCACAACCCGGTCCGCGAGAAGCTCTCAGCCGCCCTGTTCGTGATGCTGCTGATCGTGATCGGCGTCGCCTCCATCAGCCAACTCCGCTGGACCAGCCCTTCCGGCCAGATGGACAGCAGCTTCGGCGGCGGTTACGATCTGACCGCTGCGGCGGTCATGGGTCTGGTGGTCCTGCTGGTTGGCGCGGCTGCGTGGATCGTCTGCCCGTGTCGGCCGCGACTGAACCTGCTGCTGGCCGCTGAGATCCTCTTCGTCGCCGGCCTGATCGTCTCGACCTGGTTCGCCGCCGACCATCGCGTTGCCCTCAACTACGCCGCCGGCTTCGTCGTGTGCCTCGTGCTCATGCACGCGACGTTCCGCCTGACCGACCGGCCGTGGAAGGTGCGGCTCGCCCTGATCGCCCTGGTCGCTCTGGGAACCATCTTCGCCCTCAAGACCTGGAGCCGCGAACTCTACGAGACCGACCAGACCTGGACGCAGTACCTCGAAACCCGCGAGCAGCTCTGGGCTCGTCAGGGCAAGGCGCTCGACGACCCAGCGGTCAAGCTCTACGAGGCCCGCCTGCTGAGCCGCGACAACGGCGGCTTCTTCTTTCACGGCAATCTCGGCGGGGCCTATCTGGCCTTCCTTTTGATGGTCAGCCTCGCCGCCGTCGCCAACCGCCTTCGCGACCGGGCCGGGCCGTACCAGAAGACCTGGCTGGCGGTCCAGGTGCTGCTGTCGCTGCTGATCGCCTCCGCCCTGGTCATCACCTACAGCAAGGGCGCGATGATGGCTTTGGGCATTGCGCTGATGGCCTCGATGATCCTGCTGCTCTTTGGGCGGCGGCTGCGGCGGCGGGTCAACCTGGCCGCACTCGTCGCGCTGCTGATCGTGCTGGCCGGTTTCGCCGCGGTCATCGGCCACGGCCTGGCCCGAAACACGCTGCCGACGCTGTCGATGGCGTTTCGCTGGCAGTACTGGACCGCCGGCTGGCATATGTTCCTCGACCATCCGCTGACCGGCGTCGGGCCCGGCAACTTCGGCTATCACTACATGCGCTACAAACTGCCCGAAGCCGAAGAGGAGGTTCTCTCGCCGCACAATTTCATCGTGCAGGGCTTCACCGAATTCGGCATCCTCGGCGGCCTCGGCATCGTCCTGCTGCCGCTGGCGATCTTCTACAGCCTTGCCCGCTCCGCCGCCGCCGATTCGCCGCCGCTGTCCGTTCTCGAATCGCAGCCGCCCCGCGCCGGCCCGCTGATGCTCATCATCCTCGCCGGCATCTACATCTTCGCCGTCGCGTTCAACCAGACCGGCCTGGACAACCCGCTGATCCTGTTGGCGCTTCACTGGCCCTACATCCTCGGTTTCGCCCTGAGTTTCACCCTCTCGTCGCTCCGCTTCGACGAACTTGGCGACATCGACGACCGCTTCGGCGGCCGCGGCAAGCTCGTCGATCCGCCGGTGCTGGTCTTCCTCGCTGGCGCGCTGGTGCTCTTTGTCGCGGGCAACCTGGTCAACTTCTCGTTCTTCGAGCCTTCGAACCAGTTCCTGTTCTTCTTCATAGCGGGCCTGGCGCTCGCCGCGGCGCCCCCGCAGACATCGCTCACGACGCCCAAGTGCGACCTGGCCAAATCCGCCGGTCTGGCCGTCCTGGCCCTGCTGTTCCTGATCTACGTTGTCGTGCCCGCCGCCCGCATCGAGACCGCGGTGGCCGACGCCGAAGACTCACCGCCCGCCCGCGATCCCGCCTTCGATCAGCCGTATCAACGCCTGGTCGAGCTTACCGAGCAATATCCCTTCGACCCGCACCCGCCCGCCAAGGCCGCTGAGCGGCTGCTGCGACTCGCCCAGCCCGGCGTCGCTCCGGAGCTTCTGATCGCGCAGGCGGTCAAACACTTCCAGCAGGCCCGCAGCCGCGCGCCGCAAGTCTACCGTTTCTGGCGGGCTGAGGCCCAGGCATGGCTCCTGCTCGCCGAGACCCGCCCGACCCGCGCCGATCACGCCTACACCCAGGCCGAAACGCTCCTCGACTGCGCCCTGGAACTGGCCCCGCGCTCTCGTTCGCTCTGGGTCACCGCGGGCCTGACCTCCTACCAGCACGCCGTCGCCCTCGAGCCCGCTCAGCCCGACCGCGCCGCCCGCCTCGCCCTCCAGGCCAAAGAGCGTCTTACCACCGCGCTCGAACTCAACGACGCCCTTCCCGAAAACTCCCTGCGCCGCTTCCCGCCGTCCCAAATGCGGCAGATCCACAGCGCCCTGGCCTCGCTGGATACCTTCCTCTCCCAGACCACCCAGCCCGCCCCATAAAAAAAGAGGCCGCCCAACAGCGACCTCTTCTATTCTGGCTTCTGACTTCCGCCTTCTTACTTCTTTTCCGCCTTCTCGATCACCACCGGCTCGGCCGGCACATTCTCGTGCGGTCCGACCCTCGTCGTCCGCACCGCGACGATCTTGTCCACCACGTCCATCCCCTCGACCACCTTGCCGAACACCGCGTAGCCCGGATTCCGCGCCCCGCGATAGTTCAGGAAATCGTTGTTCGCCACGTTGACAAAGAACTGCGCCGTCGCGCTGTCCGGATCGGCGGTCCGCGCCATCGCGATCGTGCCGCGCAGGTTCTTCAAGCCGTTCGCGGCTTCGTTCTTGATCGGCTTGTGCACCCGCTTCTGCTCCATCCGCGGCGTGAACCCGCCGCCCTGGATCATGAAGTCCGGGATCACCCGGTGAAAGATCGTCCCGTCGAAATGCCCCTCTTCGACGTACCGCAGGAAGTTCTTCGCTGTGATCGGCGCCTTCTCTTCATTCAGCTCCAGCACGATCCGGCCCATGCTCGTCTCGAGCACCACCTGCGGCGCCTTCGGCTGGGTGGTCGGCTGAGTCGCCGGCTGCGTCGAAGCCTGCTCGCTCGGCCTGGTCGTCGGTTTCTGATCCGTCATGGTCGTCTCCTTTGTGGTTCCTTCATCCGCCCGGCTTTCCCAACTGCCGTACCCGATCAGCCACGCCAGTCCCGCCGTCAACGCCCCAGCCGCGATCAGTGAACGCTTCATTGGTCAAGCTCCTGAAAAAAGTCTCCCAATCCTAGCACCCGCCGCCCGCCCAGACCACCCAAAAACTCCACAAATCCGCCGCCGCGGTGGCCGTCCGAAGGCCGGTGAGAAACGTCTCTGTTCCGGGTCTTGTCTATAATCCCAAAAACTGGATCGCCAGACCCGAACCGCAGATCACCAGCCCCGCCAAAGCGTGAGCGTAGCGTTCCAGCTTGCCCAGCGGCACGAACGACAGGCCCGCCGACGAGAGCAGCACCACGCCCATCATCGTCGCGATCGTCACCGCCCCGAACACGCCGGCCACCGCCGCCACGCCCCAAAGGCTGTTCTTGATCGCTGGGTACATCAGCACCGGGATCAGCGGCTCGCACGGCCCGAACACGAAGATCGTGAACAGAATCCACGGCGTCATGCTCACCGCCGCCTCTTGGCTGTGGACGTGAACGTGCTCCTGGTGGTGCGTGTGCTCGTGCACGTGCGATTCCTGCTCGCCGTGCTCGTGCCAGTGGCGGTGCGGCTGATTGCGGTACGCCCGCCGCAGACCCCACACGAAATACGCGAACCCGAACGCGATCAGCCCCCACGCCGCGATCTGCCCGCGATGCGACTCGATTTCCACCAGACTGTCCACCGCCGCGCCGAGCGCGATTCCCGCGAACCCCAGCACCACCGAACTGCCGATATGCCCCACTCCGCATGCGAACGTCACTGCAGTCGTCTTCGGCAGCGACCAGCGCCCCGCCTTCGACATCATGATAAACGGCAGATAATGATCCGGTCCCAGCAGCGTATGGAAAAACCCGATCGACGCCGCCGTCGCCAGCAACAAGCCCATCTCACTGCTCATCGCGAAAATCCTTCACTCAAAGCCTTCGGTGTTAGCGGAGAGTCTACCGATCCGCCTCCGCCCACGCAATGGTAGGGCGGGAGGTTCTCGCCGAAGGCGAGGTTCACCCGCCATCCGAAAACCAACGACGAAATAAATAACGTAGCTCCGCCGCCCCCGGCGGAGTCTTCCTTCATTCTGACTTCTGACCACTGAATTCTGAGTTCTTTTCCCCATCCCCCCTCCCTCACCCGCCGCGCGCAAAAAAAGAGAGCGTTCCATAAGCCGAATTCTGTCTCCCGATCGCTCGGGAGGGCGGCCATTTATCTGGGCCCGCCGTTGCCGACAGGCTCGTGCGGCCTACCCGGGACTCGAACGAGACGGGCCGCCTCGTCCGGACGCTTCCGCGCCCGGTCGTCCCCTATTTGGCCTTGCCGGCGGTGGGGTTTGCCGTGCCCCCGACGTCGCCGCCGGGGCGGTGAGCTCTTACCTCGCCTTTTCACCCTTACCCGTCCACGCCGAAGCGCCGACGGGCGGTATCTTTTCTGTGGCACTTTCCCTGGGGTCACCCCCGGTGGACGTTATCCACCACCGCGCCCGGTCCGGTTCGGACTTTCCTCCCAGCCAACGGCTGAGCGGCCGCCTGGAACACTCTCTCTAATAGATTATACGCATCTCTCGACCCGGCCTCAAGGGTTGCCAAACCGACGGGGCGGGAGCATGCCCCATCTTGCATCTTGCTGTTTGGTATTTTCATTTTTCATCTCCCCTCCGCCCCCCTGACTTCCCGTCTTCCCGGGCCTACAATACAGGGTCGGGGTGATTCGCAGCGTGGGGAACTCCTTGCAAACCCTGATGAATTTGGTACGGTATCGGGTGGGAACGAACCGGGTGTGGCAGGTTAGCCGGGGCCTCAAGACCGATCAGCGATCAGACGGTGGAGGGTAGGCCGTTGCGCGGGTTGGGCAGCGTCCGCCAACCGGCAAAGGAGCACCGATGACGTCGTCGAAACGAAGGAAACCGGACCACAACAAGCCTGATGGCGACCAATCGCCGGCACCGACGCCAGAGCACGATCAGGCCCACGATCAGGCCCAGCAAGAGGCCGCCGACAAGGGCCGGTCCGAGGCTCCAGACCAGGCGCAAGACTCGGAACGCCAACAGGTTGAGGGCGAAGACGTCCAGCCGACCGACGAATGGCTCAGCCAGGGCCGCCAGGATCAATCCAAAAGCCAGGAGACTTCCCAGCCCCCCGAGCAGGCTGACCAAGAGGCCCAACCCCGTCCGGCCCTGTTCGTGGCCGGAGTCGGGGCCTCAGCCGGAGGGGTCCGGGCCATCGAGGAGTTCTTCTCCGAAATGCCGCAGGGCTCGAAGATCGCCTTCGTCATCCTCCAGCATATGGCGCCGGGCCACCGCAGCGTCCTGGACGCCCTGATCCGCCGAAAGACCGAAATCACCGTTGAAGAGGCCCAGGAAAAAGCCCGTCTCCAGGCCGATCACGTCTACGTCGTCCAGTCCGGCAGGGACGTGGACTTCCGCGACGGCTGTTTCCACTTCGAAGCCTCCGGCGAGGAACGCGGCAGCCGCATGCCCATCGACCACCTCTTCCGATCGCTCGCCGCTGAGTTCGGCGACCGCGCCATCGCCGTCATCCTCTCCGGAGCGGGAAGCGACGGGACGCTGGGCCTCAAGGAGATCAAGGGCGAAGGCGGCGTGGTCATGGTCCAGGATCCTGACGAGGCTGAATACGCCAGCATGCCCAGCAGCGCCGTAGCCACCGCGCTGGCCGACATGGTCCTGCCCGTCCGCCGGATGGCCGAGGAATTGCTCCGCTACGTGGACCACCCAGCCGCCGGCGCCACGCCGGCCGCCGAACGCGAGACCAACGAGCGGAAGTTCGAAAAGAACGTCCAGCGGATCATCCAGATCGTCCGGGCCAAGACCGGACACAACTTTGTCCACTACAAACAGAACACCATCCGTCGGCGGATCCAGCGGCGGATCGCCGTCCACCAACTTCCCGATATCGAGGAGTACGTCAAATTCCTCCGCCAGAACCCCGACGAGGTCCAGGCCCTCTTCCGCGACCTGTTGATCAACGTGACCAGCTTCTTCCGCGATCCGGAGGCCTGGGTTGCCCTCCAGGAGGACGTGGTCACGCCCATCGTGCGAGACCGTGACCCGGAAGAACCCATCCGCGTCTGGGTTCCCGGCTGCGCCACCGGTGAGGAGGCCTACTCCGTGGCCATCCTCTTCGCCGAGGCCATGGACCGCCTCGAACGCCAGATCCCGATCAAAATCTTCGCCACCGACATCAGCCCCGAGGGCATCGACGCCGCCCGCGACGGCTGCTACCCGCCCAACATCGCCGCCGACCTGACGCCCGCGCGCCTCAAGGAGTATTTCGTCAAGAAGGAAGAGCAGTACCGCGTGGTCAACCGAATCCGCGAAATGGTCGTCTTCGCCGTCCACGACCTGACCCGCGACCCGCCGTTCTCCCAACTCGACCTGATCACCTGCCGTAACCTCCTGATCTACATGGACCAGGACCTCCAGAAAACCATCCTCCCCGTCTTCCACTACAGCCTGGCCCGAGGCGGGTGCCTGTTTCTGGGCACTTCCGAGGGCGTCGGCGATTTCCTCCAAATGTACGCCCCGGTCGACAAGAGGTGGAAGATCTACCGGGTCGAACCGGTCTCCAGCGAGCGGCACATCGAGGAATTCCGCCAGGCCATCCTCGGCCTCGAGCCGCCAAGACTCCGACGCGTGATCGCCATGGCGGACCGCGAGAAACCGCGGGAAAAAGAAACCCGATCCGGTGATCGCGAGGATCGGCCCGCTCCGCCCGCGCCCGTCGACGCCCGCGAGGTCCTGCGGCGGACCATGATGGACCGCTACGCCCCGCCCGCCGTCCTGCTCGACCACGACTTTAACGTCCTCTACTTCCACGGCGAGACCGACAAGTTCCTCCGCCCTCCCCAGGGCGAGCCGGCGTTCAACCTCCTCGCCATGGCCCGCGATAGCCTGCTCTACCGCCTCACCGTCGCCCTCCGCGAGGCCCGCAGCGAAGGCAAGCCCGTCCGCTGCGAACAAATCCCGGTCCGTCGCACCGACGGGCGGTTCTTCAACGCCGACCTGACCATCAGCCCCCTCGAACGCCAGCGCGGCGGCCCGCGGCTCCTTTTGGTCACCTTCGAGGAGCACCCCGGACCTGATGACGAGGAGGCCCGACAGGCCGACCGCGACCGCGAATCCGACGCCCGTCACCAAGACCTCCAGGACCAGCTCAACTCCACCCGCCAGGACCTCCAGGCCACCATCGAGGAACTCGAAACCTCCAACGAGGAACTCAAGAGCGCCAACGAGGAGCTTCAAGCCAACAACGAAGAGCTCCAGAGCGCCAACGAGGAACTCGAGGCCTCCCGCGAGGAACTCCAGAGCGCCAACGAGGAACTCGAGACGGTCAATACCGAACTCCACCGCCGCAACGAAGCCCTCACCGAGGCCCACGACGACATCAACAACTTCTTCGGGGCCACCGACATCGCCACCCTCATCCTCGACACCAGGCTCCGCATCAAGCGATTCACCCCGGCGACCAAGCGGATCTTCAACCTGATCGACGCCGACCACGGACGGGTCATCACCGATCTCACCTCGCAGCTCATTGACGTGGACCTGCTGGACCAGGCCCGCGACGTGATCGACACCCTCGACAAAAAGGAACTCGAGGTCCGGACCCGCGACGGCGGCTGCTACCAGTTGCGAATCCTGCCCTACCGCACCGCCGACAACGTCATCGAGGGCGTCGTCCTGACCTTCCAGAACATCAGCGAGGTCAAGCGAGTCCAGGAGCGGGCCCGCGACGCCCAGCGTTACGCCGAAAGCGTCATCGCCACCGTCCGCGAGCCTCTGGTCGTCCTCGACGACAGCCTGCGGGTGGTCTCAGCCAACAACGCGTTCTTCCGCGAGTTCGGTTTGGACCCTCAGCGAACCTCCGGAAAGCACGTGTATGAACTCGACGATCGCCAGTGGGCCGGCGATCAACTCCGCCACCTGCTGGAAAAGATCGTTCCCCAAAACGAGGAGTTCAACGACTTCCGCGTTGAACACCGCTTTCCGGACGGACAGACCAAGATCATGCTCCTGAACGCCCGGCGGATCCAACGCCAGACCGAACGCGGACAACTCATCCTGCTGGCCATCGAAATCGTCCCAAAGGAGGGACAAGAATGAACCATCCCCCCCGCAAGGGCGGTGAAGGCAAAATGCAACATGCAGAAGGCAAAATGCAGAATGAAGAGGCCTGACGACACACCGGCGGCCCCCATCGCCGGGCACGCCACCTCTTCTCATTTTGCACTTTGCATTTTGCCTTCTGCATTCTCCATTGGCATTTCCTCCTGGCTTCTTCTTCGGAGCCTTGTCCATGACCGATAACGCCGACCACAACGAGCACAAAACCGACCTCCGTCGGCAGGCCGAGCGGGAACTGGCCGCTCGCGGCGACCGCGTGCCCACCGAAACCGAGGAAATCGAACGGGCCCTCCATGAACTGCGGGTCCACCAGATTGAACTGGAAATGCAGAACGAGGAGCTCCGCCGCGCTCACATCGATCTGGAGACTTCTCAGCGGCGATACTGGGAGCTCTTCGACCTGGCCCCGGTGGCCTACTTCACCCTCCGGCCGAACAACCTGATCGTCGACGCCAACCAGGCCGCCGCCCGACTCCTCGGCCACGAACGCGCCTTCCTCCGCAGTCGTCCGTTCAGCAACTTCGTCGGGCCCAACGAGATCGAGAGTTTCTACGGCTTCCGCAACCGCCTGCTCAAGACCCATCGCCCGTGTTCGTGCGAGCTGACCATGCGTCAGGCCGAGAACGGCAGATTTCTCATCGCCCGCCTCGACGGCCTGGCTCTGCGCGATGACCAGGATAACATCACCGAACTCCGGCTGGCCGCCACCGACGTCACCGAGCAACGCCAGGCGGAACGAGCCTTACAGGCGGCCCACGACGATCTGGAACGCCGCGTCCACCAGCGGACCGCCGAACTGGCCCGGACGGTCGAGGAACTGCGACGTTCCAACGCCGACCTCCAGCAGTTCGCCTACGTGGCCAGCCACGACCTCCAGGAACCCCTCCGCATGGTCACCAGCTTCGTCCAGCTCCTCAAGATCCGCTGCGGCGATAAACTGCCCGGCGAGTGCTACCACTACATCGACGTGGCGGTCGAAGGAGCCCTGCGGATGCAGGCCCTCGTCAAGGACCTGCTCGACTACTCGCGGCTTACCACTCGCGCCCAGGAGCCCCAGCCGATCGAAGCCGCGGACGTGGTCGCCGCTGTGCTCGAAAATCTGCGTATGACCATCGACGAAACGCACGCCCGCGTCGACGTCGGCGAGCTTCCAGCCGTCCTGGCCGACCCCACCCATCTCCTCCAGGTTTTTCAGAACCTGATCGAAAACGCCCTCAAGTTCCGCTCTGAAGCCCCGCCGCACATCCGCATCGCCGCCCGCCGCGCCGACGGCTGGTGGCAATTCGACGTCGCCGACAACGGCATCGGCATGGATCCGCAATACTTCGACAAGATATTTGTCATCTTCCAGCGCCTCCACAACCGCCAGAAATACCCCGGCACCGGAATCGGCCTGGCCCTCTGCAAGAAGATCATCGAACGCCACGGCGGAAAAATCTGGGTCGACTCCCAGCCCGGCCAGGGCACCACCGTCCACTTCACCCTCCCCGCCGCCTGACGACCCGCACCCGCCAAAGAGAAACCTCCGCCGTCGATTCCACTTCCCTTTAAGACGGCCCGGATCACGCGGAACACGCGGAGGGGATAAAGAAGAAATGAAAATTGAAAATATCAAATACCAAAAATCAAAATGTGGCTCCGCCGCCCTCGGCGGAGTCTTCTCCTCATTCTGACTTCTGGCTTCTTTCCCTCCGCGCGTTCCGCGTGCTCCGTGCTGATCTTCATGGGTCTTCCTCGGTACACGCGAATACCCCCGGCACGCCGACCCCACGTCCGTGTCCCCATGCACCAGCCGTCTGCCGGCGCGAAATTCCTCGCCGTTAAACGCGTCGAGAAAGCTCTGCCGTTTCAGGTCGCCCCACGCGAACCGCTGCTCGCCGACCACGCAGCAGGGCAGCAGCGTACCGTCGAAATGGATGACCGGAAAGTCGTACAGGTCCGTGCAGTAGGGCGGCTGCTTCTCATCCACCTGGCAGGAGCCCTTGAGGCCATGCTCGTTGTAGACCTGCCCGTCCAGCGCCCCTTCGCCAAGGGCCAGATCGTCCACCTCCAGTTCCGCAGCCAGCCTGCGGGCCGCTGGTATCTCGTGCAGGTGTGCGGAAAGCACAAAAACCGCCAGACGATCCGCGGCGTCTGGCGACCCAGCGCCCGGCGGACCTCGACCATCCGCCGCAGGTTCGCCAACGCCCGCTCGCACGACCCGCCGCGTCAGTACGTCGCGTAGGTCTCCTGCGTCGCCCCGTCAATCGAGCCGACAAGGAAATCCAGACCCGACTCCACCAGCCGCTCGGCCAGACCGTCCGGCAGGTGGTTCAAATTGCTGTGAATCTGCGTGCCCACCCCGCGCCCGTGGATCGACGCGATGATCTCCGGCAATTCCCGATTCAACAGCGGCTCTCCCCAGTTGAACAGGTTCACCTGCACCAGATGCGGCCAGAGCTCATCGAGAAATCGCTCCGCGTCCGCCCGCTGCAAAAACCCTCGGGCCAGCGGCTCGGTCCGCGCCCGGCCGGTGCAGCACCGAAGGTTACAGATATTGCCCGGCTCCAGGACGATCCGCCACGGATACGCCTCGACCGTCTGGGCTCCGCCCGTCGCCGCCGCGTGCAGCTTCCGCGCATTGGTCAGCTTCGCCTCGCTGCCGTACCGCCGCCAAAGCTCCCGGCCCACCGTCGAGAGCCGCCGAACGTCGAAGCCCGTTTCCGTCGCCTGCGTCGGCGCCATCATCTTGTCTCATCGCGATTCGCGCACAAGGTCTCCACCATCTTCATCGGCTCACCTCGCCCCTCCAGTCCACTCAACTTGTGGCTCCGCCGCCCCCGGCGGAGTCTTCCTTCTTCATTCTGGCTACTGACTTCTGCCTTCTCCCCTCCGCGTGCTCCGCGTGATCCGCGCCGTGCCTTCTGTTTTGAAGATCCCACCGCGACTTGCTTTTGTGACTCGCCTCATCCGTCGCTCCTCGCTATCATCAGCCGACAATCCGCCGACCGGACAAAGGAGAGTTGCCCATGTCGCTTGACCGCCTGCCCGCCCTCGACCCCGCCATCGACCTGCGCGAGGCCCTGATCGTCGAAAACGGCCTGACGTCCGATGCCCTGGCCAAACTGACCGACGTGGTCCGCCGAGTCACCGGAGGTGCGCCGGCCACCACCCCGCTGACGCCCGACCGGATCGCCGAGACGCTGACGACCCGCCACCTGATCGTCCCGGGCTGCCTGAACACCTCGCCAATCGTCGAACACTTCTATTTCCGCGAGCAGGCATTCCACGACCGCCTCCATCCCGGTCCAGGCGGCTTGGTGATCCGCACCCTCGTCGCACCCACCGCCGCCCGCAACGTCCTGTTCCTCGGCGCCTCCGACCCCGCAGGCCAGGTCGCCGCCATCGAACGGCTTGCCCAACTGATCGACCGACACGGCCCGGTTCTGCCCGCTTTGCACGAGACGCAGCGGACCACCGTCCGGCCCGACCGCGACCCGGACCAGTACCCTCTGGCCTGGCTCTTCGAACCGCTCGACGGCGACCGCCACCGTTTCACCGTCAACCGATTCTCCCAGGCCGCCCTCCGCTATCTCTACACCGCCGACCAGGACGACGGCCAACGCCTCATCGAAATCGCCCAGGAGATGAGCCGCCGTGACGAGCCCACCGACCTGCGCCTCGGCACCATCCGCCAGTCCGACCATTACTTCTCGCACCGCATGGTCGTCTACTGGCAACTCGTCGAACCGCTGCCGCTCTTTGCCGAACCGCTTCGCCAAGCCGTCGTCGAGGCCCTCTTCGACCACCACCACTCCTCGGAATCCGCCGCCTCACTCGACCGCTTCCGCCAACAGATCGGCCTGCCGCCCGACCGCCACGTCATGCTCACCGCCCTCAACGCCTGGGTCGAAGCCGAATACTTCAGCCGACGCCTCCCGGACCGCGGCGACTGGCGCACCGTGATCGACGTGGTGACCCGCTACTTCGAATCGATCTGGCAAATGAGCAAGGGCGGTTCGGGCCTCATCGAAGGCTACGCCAGCTACCTGACCGTGGCCCTCGAAGCCGCCCTCCTGATGGGCCGACCCGACGTCATCCGCCAACCGCCGCTGCGGACCTGGTGCCAGCGTCTTTTCGGCGTCATCGGCAACATGGGCGTCATGATGCCGTCCCAACAGACCGATCCACATCGATGGGCCTCCGACGCCCTTAAGATCGCCGCCTACTTCTTCGACGACGGCCGCTTCGAGTACCTCTGTCGCACCCGCGTTCGCGCCGCTCGCCTCGGCGTCATCACCGACTCCGACTGGCCGCCGTCGCGGCTCTTTCCCGGACCCGATCCGGTCCTGCCCGCCGAGTATCGCGACCTGAAGGTCATGCCCCTCGACGAAGTCTTCCGCAAACACTACGCTCCTCACGCCGACCCGGACCGCGCGTTCGACATGATCGTCGGACGCGGCGGCTTCAACTTCGACGACGAATACTTCATCGTCCAGAGCGTCCGCAGCGGCTTTAAGTACACGCCCAACGTCGGCGCCCTGACCGGCTATCAGCGGCACGGCTACCAGCTCCTGGCTGACCTGAGCAACGGCATCTGCCCGGTCCACGGCCAGATCCGCAACGTCAACACCCTCGGCGTCATTCGCGACGGCGCCGGCTGTCCCGTGCCCACCGCCGCCGAGATCGTCGACGACCGGACCCTCGACGGCGACCGCCAGATCACCCTCCGACTGCCCGACTACAACGGAACCGACTGGTACCGAACCCTCCACTGGCGACGCGGCCAGTTCCTCCTCGTCCGAGACCTGCTCCACGCCAAACAAGCCGGCCAATTCCGCGTTACCAACTACTGGAACCTCACCGGCGCGCCCGTCGCCGCCGGCTTTGCCGCCATCTTCCGTCACAACGGCTTCAACCGCGACACCGTCTTCTTCCACGCCCAATGCGCCGGTCATGACCGCGCTGTGCCACAATTCCTCCAGCCGATTGAGCCAAAAGGACTCTGGCCCTCCGGCGCCATGTCTTCCCTCAGCCCGCTCGGCCTGCCCGAAGGCGAAGCCCGCCCGTGCTGTCTCGAACTGGACTCCCTGGTGTCCCTGGCCGAAGGACAGATGTGGTCCGCCTGCACGCTGTTCCACGCGACCGTCGAAAACGCCGTCCCGCAGTACCGTCTGCAAAGCGCATCGCCCGATGAAGCCCGCGTCAACGGCGAAACCATCCGCTTCGCCGCCACGCCCCCGAACCAAGGTCCGGGCACGACGTTCGCCGCCGCCGCTGAGCATGGATCGTCGTACCGCCCGCACGTCGCCCAGACCTATCCGGTCGCCCAGCCGCCCGACCTGCTCGCCTGGTCCAGCCCGATCCTCGCCACCGCCACACGCGACACCATCCGCGTATTCGCTGATGATCGCGATCAGCCGTCCGATATCCATCTGGACTCCAACGTCACCGCCCTCGCCGTCTGCGACCGGTCCGTCGCGATCGCCGCCGCCGACGGAACCATCGCTCTCTTCGATGCCGACGGACGGCGGCAGTGGCAGCGGCACTTGACCATCCTCGATCAGATCAAACCCTACTCATGGTGGGTCTGGCAGACGCCGCTGGCCACCTCGCTGCACCTCGGACCCGTCGGCCCCGACGGCGAGACGCTCCTCGTCGCCGGCTCAGCCTCCTGTGCCATCGAGGCATGGGACTTGCGCGGCGAACTGCGCTGGCGACAGCACTTCGGCTGGGGATCGGTCGCCCTGATCCAACCCGCGCCGGACCATCCCAGAGCCGCCCGAGGCCTGCTCGTCGGCCTGAGAGGCTTGTCTTGTCGCGGCGACGCCGACCTGATCGACAGCTCCGGCAAGACCGTCGCGACTTTCCAAAAAGCCCATCCCGATGAAACCGTCCGCGCCGGAGCCGAAGGATGGGACATCACCGACGCCGTCTTCGCCGAACCGTTCGAATTGGAAGGGCGGCGGTGCCTGCTCGTTGGCCGAAGCGGAGCCTTCTGCCACGCCACCGCCTACGACTATGCCGACCAGACCCCGCTCTGGACGACCGACTTTGGCCGCTACATCACCGGCTGCGCCATCCATCAGCCGTCGCAACAGATCGCCGTCGGCACCGAACAGGGCCTGCTGGCCGCTTGCGACTGCGCCGGTCGGCGAACCTGGTTCCACTGGCTGCCCGCGCCGGTTACCGCCGTCGCCGCCGACCGCGATGGCTGGCTCGTCGGCTGCGACCGGCAGGTGATCCACGTCGATGCCCAAGGCCGGTGCTCTGCCCCGCTCGAAAAACAACTCCTCCTGGCGGCCGGGAACGCAGCCTTCGTGCAAACCCCTCGCGGTCTCGAGCGATGGGAGTTCTGATCCACGACCAGCCGGCCGCCTACGCCGAATTTCAGTGTCGCCGGCCCCCGCCACCGTCCGATAAGAACACTGGTGGTACAGTCTCAATGCGGATAATCGATGGCAGGTTCCTCCAGGAAAATCAAGGATCTCGATAGCCTTCTGGCGGCTTTGCGCATCGACCGCGAGGCCGGCAAGACTGTCGTCCAATGCCACGGCTGCTTCGACATCGTCCACCCCGGTCACATCCGCTACCTCGAATTCGCCAAACGACAAGGCGACGTCCTGGTGGTCAGCCTCACCGCCGACTCCGCCTTCACCAAGAACGACGGCCGACCCTGCATCCCCGACGCCCTCCGGGCTGAGAACCTCGCCGCCCTCGAGTGCGTCGACTACGTGGTCATTGACCCTCACCCGACCGCCAAGGAAATCCTAAGTCAAATCAAGCCGGACGCTTACGTCAAAGGCCGCGAGTACGAACAGCGGGCCGACCCCCGCTTCCTCGAAGAAAAGCAGGTCGTCGAAAGCTACGGCGGCAAGACCATCTACTCCAGCGGCGAAGTTGTCTTCTCCTCCACCGCCCTCAAGCTCGCCCACGGCGACTCCATTGATATTGCTGACCAAAAGTTAGAATTATACTGCAAGCGATATCAGATCAACCGCCGCACCGCCGAGCAGGCCCTCCGCCAGGCCCTCGGCCTGAAGGTTCTGGTCGTCGGCGATCTGGTCGTCGACCGCTACGTCTTCTGCGACGCCTCCGACGTGGCCAGCGAGGCTCCCGTGATCTCCCTGGCCCAACTCGATCAGCAGGAGTACCTCGGCGGCTCAGCCATCATCGCCCAGCACATCAAATCCCTCGGCGGCGAGCCGTTCCTGATCTCCTCGATCGGACGCGACCTGGCCAGCTACATGGTGCTCGAAGAACTCGACCGACAGGAAATCGAGCACTTCATGATCCACAACCGAAGCCGACCGGTCAGCAAGACCCGCTATCTCGTCGAAGAACAGAAAATCGTCAAGGTCGACGACCACCTCGTTCAGCCGACCGACACCCAACTCGAAAAACGCATCCTCGACCAGGTCGCCCAACGGGCCGACGAGTTCCAAGCCGTCATCTTCTGCGATTTCGGCTACGGCTTGCTCACCGCCGGCCTCATCGAAAAACTCACCGCCATGCTCCGCGACCGCGTCGGCTGGATCTCAGCCGACGTCAGCGGAACCCGCGGCAAACTCATGGCCTTCCGCAACGTCGATCTGCTGACTCCCACCGAACGCGAAATCCGCGCCGCCATGCACGACTTCGAGCAGGGCCTCTCGCCCCTGGCCCACATGCTCCTGACCCGCACCGACAGCCGAAACCTCTTCGTCACCCTCGGCCGCAAGGGACTCGTCATCTTCGACGGCGCCAACCGCACCAGGGACGGCCGGCCCAACCCCGATGCCCGCCTCCGCAGCGAACATATTCCCACCCTCGCCGCCAGCATCCTCGACCGTCTCGGCTGCGGCGATGCCCTGCTGGCCACGTCCACCATGGTCCTGGCCGCCGGCGGCACCCTCGAAATGGCCGGCTACCTCGGTTCCCTTGCCGCCGCCATCGAACTTGGCCGACTCGGCAACGTCCCCGTCAGCTACGAAATGATGATGCACGCCCTCGACGCCCAGGCCGAACTCCGCTACCTCCGCCAACCGCCCGCCCGCGCCGCCGGGGCCTAGCGCTCCAACTCCGCGCAGAACGACGCCCGCCAAAACTCGACGGGCGTCAAATCCTCATGTCGCTCAAATGGCTACAGCCGCCGGCGGATCCATCCGACCGCGCCCAACCCGATCATCGCCAGCACGACTGCTCCGGGCGCCGGCACCGGGAGCGGCGCCGCCAGGATCATGTACCCTTCGCCAAACTGGTCGTTGTTCTCGCTGCTCCTGGCTGTGATCGCCGGAATCGCAAAGCCGCTGATCCAGAACCCCAACTCGAACCCTTCGCCGGGGTCCACGTTGTTGCCGAACTCAATCGCCAGCGCCGCAAAGTCGATCGTGTCGTTGCCGTCCTGCCCCAGCACGTGAAGCGAGGCGTCTACCGTTACGTCGCCGTACGGCGTGAACATGATCTCCGCCGCACCCGTGCCGCCCGGCACCACCGGATCGATCACGTCGGCAATGGAAATCGGCAGGTTGCCGTTGTTGATTCCCCAGAACTCACCTGGAACCAGCAGCATCGCGAACCCGTGCCACGGCAACGTGCTCTCGTTGTACGCGCTGAAGTAGGTCAGCACCGGCGGCTCGTAAGGCGGGTATTCGTACGTCCACATGAACAACTCGATCTCCCGGTACCACGCTGCCGCGTCCAGCGTCCCGGGTCCGCTGTCGATAGGCGTGTGCGAGAACTCCGCATAGACGTCCACCTCCCCGGCGCCCGGCGGTGTCGAGTCCAGCGTCCCGTTGTGCTGGACAATCGTGTGGATCACAGCCTGGGCCGGCAACGCGGCCGCCGCCGCGCATACAATTCCCCACAGCAGGACACGTACAGCTTTCATGGTCTCCTCCCTTCGAAATGGCTGTGCAACGCAAACCCCGATCCCCGCCAACGGCCCATATAATAAACCGAGAGGTACGCTGTGTCAACAGCAAACCCGCCAGAAAACGCACCGTCGCGCTCGTGAATCGCTCCACCACGCCCCCGGCCGCCGCCGTCACGAACAATCCGCCATGACGCCCACCGGGTTATGAACGGACAAGAAAGAAAGGGGACATTCTACTTTTCCGGAGTCGCCATCCCATCTGGCGCCCGGTGAGCCAATGCACGGCCAGCACTTCACAACCGATGGCTCGCCGCAGGCGAGTGTCACGCGCCGTTCCCTTCGAGTACCCGCCGCCTCGATACAGCGTTGTCCGCCCCAGTGGTCGGCCGCAACCCAAGCCGCCGGACCAAGCCCCTTCTTGCCTTCCATCCAATTCTCGCCCCACGCCGCATCCACCTGGATCGGCACGTCCACCGCGATCGCCTTCGGCATCAGGTCGCTGACCTCGGCCTCCATCCACTCGATCCCCGCCTTCGGCCCAGCCGGACTCCGGGCCGAACAGGCATCGTACCTCGCCGCCACCAGCACGCACCGCTCAGCGCCGGCCGACTCGCCCCAGACCGCCCCGGGTGCCAGCCACAACACGCCGATCACCAGCCCGTACGCCATCCGCATTGCACACCACCTCCGCGTCTGCCACCTTCAGCGGGCAGGCGTCTCCCGCTCCTGAAAACTGCGAAATCCCCAACCACTATCAAACGTGAAATAAGACTATACCGGCTAACCCCTGGCTGAAGATGCAAAGCTGCTGCTGGACCGACAACAACCACACCATGAATCATAAAAACGACACATAACGCAACTGAAAACCCCTGGCTCCGACGAGCAGAGAACGCAAACACCTTAAACAACCGAAGGCGAACGCCCTGCGAAACCACCAGTTGTCTCCGTGACGCCGATGGTCTACCGCAGCGTCGTCTCGACGTCGAACGGCGGGCTTGGCTCGCAGTCGTTCCACCGGATGGTGCCATCCCCCCACGGCCGCGTCTCACCACGAATTGTCCAATTCGTGGCATCGAAAACGAGGTCGGGGAGATCCACCCCCCCACCAAGTCTTCGCTTGGTTTTCGTGACCTCGCCCGTATGCTTATCGACCTTGGTTTCAGTGTACTCCAAGCTGGTGGTGTCCTGAAAGTTAAGCCAGCCCGAACCTGTTTCCCCGTCGGCAAGCCCGCCGAATGTGTGAAGGGGATCGCGAGTGATATTCTGGGAATCGCCGCCTTCGTACGTGATGAGAACTTCATCATCCTCATACTTGCCCTTGACCTGCCAGGTGACGATCGTGGCGCTTTCATCGAGAAATAGCTCGGCCGCTCCGACTCGCTCTTGTCGGAGATACGCGAAAACGGGGTCATGCCACGGAACCATGCAGCGGACGTAGGCCAGGTACGTGATGGTGTACCCGCCGTCCCCCATGGGGCCGGTAATCACGAACGACGGTTTCCACGCCAGCACGGTGCGACTCGGACCGCGCCGACCGTCGGGCAGCACCCCGTACATCTCACCAAACGCGCCCGCCGGCATATTGAACGACCAGCCCTCGATCAGCGATGGAAGCGGCACGTGCGGTCTGCCGGCGGTCGGATGCACGTCGTACGCGCCGATGTTCCCGACGGCCCCTCCGATATGCACCTCGCAATTGTCTTCCAGCAGGCCGTCGACGTACATCCGGCTGTCGGGGGCAATCCACAATTCGTGGATGTCCGGAACCAGGGCCAGTGTGCTTATCGCGATGTCTGGGTCTTCTTGAAAGAACAGAGTACAGGACTGCTTCTTGTCCTGGTACGTGCGCATCCTTCCCAGATCGAGAACGTTCCACGCCCAACCGGTGTCCACGGCCCCTCCCGGAGGGACTCTTTTCTTCAGACACACGAACTCGCCCAGCGAGTACTCCAGATTGCTCCCGGTCAGCTCCTGCAGCAGGGTCAGCCCGGCCCGCGCCGCGACAGTCCAAGGCGGCGAACCGACCCATCCTATCACATATTCCCCTTTGCATTTCTCATGCAGCAGATTAGCCCACGGGCCTTCTGCATCTGTGTACCCGACAGTGAAAACCGGCGAGCATAGCGAGTACAGGAATGTCCTGTCCGGAAAATCGCCGGTGGCGTAGTGACGCACGAAGTCGGGTGAAACCGTGAAGTAGTCCCGCCAGACCGGTTTCTTGCCCGCGACCTTGCTGATCACCGAGGCCAACGCGAGGCGCTTTTCCAGCAGGTCCTTGGCGTAGGGCCGCAACGATTCGGCGTCGGTGGGCACCGGCGTGGTTGTCGTCACCCACTTTGTCCCGTTCGGCGTCGTGATCAGGATGATCACCCCGTACTGCGTGAGGCTCTTGAAGAGCTCGACCGTCGCCTCCTTCGGCTTGACGTCATACCCGCGGTCCTTGAGCATCTTCTCGAACAGATCCCGGACCTCCTCGCCATAAATCGGGTCAACCACCGTGCTGCTTGTCGCGATCAGGGCCTTGTTGCTGGCGGGAAACCAAACGCGACTCTCCTGAAAGAGGCGGCCGCCGGTGACGTCATCAACCTCCGCAACCTTGGCCGATGCCTTCGGAACGACCGTCTCCTCAACAGTCTCGTCGGGAATGGCCAGTTGTTCCGCCTCGTCGATCACCACGAACGCGTGGTTCATCCCCGACTTGAACACCGTCTCAACCCGCCGCCCGTCGGCATCGAGGGCGGCGCTTTCCACCCGCGGCTCGACCGCCAGCGACTCGACCAGCGACTGCAAAACCGTCTCGACCGCCTCCCCGTCCTCGATCATCGCCGTCAGCCGCTCTCCCTGGCTGCGAATCACCGACAGGTCCGTTACCACCTTCTCAGCCGCCTCGGCGTTCGGATCCCCGGGTGGATCATCGCCTATGCCGTCGCACCCAGACCCGATGACCAACCCGCACCCGACTGCCAATGCCACCACCCGTGGGATAAACGTGTTCTGGAAAAACATACGCTCACCCTCGAAAAGGCGTTACTGCATATCGAGAAGAGACCCGCACCTCTACGCGTTGACCGCCCTTTCGTCTGTAAAGTTAGACCTTGCAGTGGTTCAAGAATCAGCCAACGCAACTCTATTATAGGGCAAAATGAATCGTTACGCAAGCACGAATCGCCGCACTCCCGAACCGCCCGCTATGGACCTGGCAGAGCGATCTGGACACCCAGAGATATGCCTCTACTCCGGCTTGCGTTCTCGGTAGGCCCGCTGGTTCTCGCCGACGGCAAAGCTCCTCGTCACTCTCCCGGCCGTCCCCGTCGAAGGGGATACTGTCTGCCGCTGACAGCCCACCGCAACGGCGGCCGCCGGGCCAAGCCCCTACTTGCCTTCCATCCAGTTCTCCCCCCACGCCGCGTCCACCTTGATCGGCACGTCCACCTTGATCGCGTTCTCCATCAGCTCGCTGACTTCGGCTGCAGTCCGTTCGATCCCGTCTCGTGGGGCCTCGAACACCAGCTCGTCGTGCACCTGCACCAGCATCTCCGCCGGCAGTTGTCCCTTGTGCACCTTCTCGTGAATGTCGATCATCGCCACCTTGATCAAATCCGCCGCCGACCCTTGCACCACCGCGTTAAACGCCGTCCGCTCGCCGAAGTGCCGCAAACCCGGATTACGCGAATGCAGCTCCGGGATCGGCCGCCGCCGACCGAGGATCGTCATCGCGTACCCGCTGTCCTTGGCCTCGCGCACCACCTTTTCGCGCAACTCCCCAACCGTCGAATACGTCCGGAAATACGCGTCGATGAACTTCTGCGCCTCCGTCCGCGTCACGCCGATCGTCTGCGCCAGCCCGTGCGCCGTCTGGCCGTACATCAGCCCGAAATTCACCGTCTTGGCCACCCGCCGCTGCTCCGACGTCACCAGGTTAATGTCCACGCCGAATACCTGCGACGCCACAAACGAATGGATGTCCAGGTCCTCCCGAAACGCCTTGACCAAACTCGGGTCCTTGCTGAAGTGCGCCAACAGCCGAAGCTCGATCTGCGAATAGTCGCACGTCAACAGCACATTCCGCTGCGGGTCCGCCGGCACGAACGCCGCCCGGATCTGCTGCCCGAGCTCCGACCGGATCGGAATGTTCTGAAGGTTCGGCTCGCTCGAGCTCAGCCGGCCCGTCGCCGTCACCGTCTGATTGAACGACGCGTGAATCCGCCCCGTCCGCTCGCTGATCATCTCCGGCAGCTTGTCGATGTACGTGTTCTTGAGCTTAATGAGCTGGCGATACTCCAGCACCATCTTCGGCACCGGATGCTTCCACGCCAGCGACTCCAGCACGTCCCCGTCGGTGCTCCGGCCCGTCTTGGTCAGCCGGCCCACCGGCAGAGACAACGCATCGAACAGCACCTCCGCCAACTGCTTCGGCGAGTCGATGTTGAACGAACGGCCCACCTGCTGGTGAATCCGCCGCGTCAGATCCAGCAACTGATCGCCTAGCCGGTTCGACAGCTTCGCCAGCTTCTCCGTGTCGATCGTCACCCCCCGATATTCCATGTCCGCCAGCACCCGCACCAGCGGCATCTCCACCTCCTCGAACAGGTTCGACAGGTGGTTCTCCCGCAACGGCGGCCCGAGCCGCTCGCAAAGCCGCCACGCCACCCACGCGTCCTCAGCCGAGTACTCCGTCACCGCCTCCGTCGGCACCTGGTCCAGCGTGAGCTGATTCCGACCCTTGCCGATCAACTCCCCGATCTTGATCGTATCGTACCCCAGAAACTCCTTGGCCAGCAGATCCAGGTTGTGGCCCGCCCGCGACGGGTCCAGCAGGTAGCTCGCCACCATCGAGTCGAACGCCACGTTCGCCAGCTCGATCCCCGCGTTCCGCAGCACGATCAGATCGTACTTCAGATTCTGCCCCACCTTCCCGACCTTCGCATCCTCCAGCAGCGCCTTGAGAATCGCCAGCGCCTTGTCCGCCTCCAGGTGCTGCCCGTCGACCGACCGCAGCGGCACGTAAAACGCCTCCCGATCGTCGGCACACAACGACACGCCTACCAGCCGCGACGCCATCGGGTCCGTCCCCGTCGTCTCCGTGTCCACGCTGAGACGCTTGCCCGCGCCAAACCGCCGGGCCAGCGTCTCCAACTCCTCCAGCGAACGAACCTGCCGGAACTGAGGCTTCTCGATCTGCGTATCGACCCGCGCCTGCTCGCGAAGCTCCTGGCTCGCCTCCTCCAGACCAAACTGCTGAATGAACCGCGTGAACCCCAACTCCGTCAGCAGTGTCGCCAGCCGACCCCGATCCGGTATCTCCGGCCGCCATTGCTCCGGCTCAAACCGCAGCGGAACGTCCTTCCGCAGAGTCACCAGCCGCTGCGACAACCGAATCTTTTCCACGTTCCGCGGATCCGAAAAAAACTCCCTCACCTTCGGCGTCAACTTATCTTTATTTTCTATAACGCCATTCAGGCTCCCGTACTCCTGGATCAGCTTCGCCGCCGTCTTGGGGCCCACCCCAGGAACCCCGGGCACATTGTCCGTCGTATCCCCCATCAACGCCAGAAAATCGATGATCTGACCCGCGCTCACTCCTTTTTCGGTATCCAATACCTTAGTGTCAATCATCTTTTCTTTGGTGCTGTCATAGATGACGACATCCCCGTCCAGCAACTGCTGCAGGTCCTTGTCCTTCGAACAAATGACCGTCTTGATCCCCGCCGCCCGGGCCTGCTCAGCCAGCGTGGCGATCACGTCGTCAGCCTCGTAACCGGGCACCACAATCACCGGCACCCCCATCGCCTCCAGCACCTGGTGGCACCGCCGAATCTGCACCGCCATATCCTCCGCCATCGGCGGACGGTTCGCCTTGTACTCCGGATAAAGCTCCGACCGGAACGTCTTGCCCGGCGGGTCAAATACCGCCACCAGGTAGTCCGGCTTATGCTCCCGCAGAATCTTCAGCAGCACCGACGTCACTCCATACGTTGCGTTGGTCGGCTCGCCCGACGCGCTCGACAGGTTCCGAATCGCAAAATATGCGGCATAAAGATGCGAATGCCCGTCGACGATGTATAATTTCCGTTCGGTCATGACTGGGTCGCCCGTTGATTACTGATGGAATGCTAATTGTGTTGATTCTCGACAGCCCGGTCAACTTTTTTGTTGACTGAACCCGAGTTCCGTCTTAAGTTTAATTGTCGCATAGACTTGCTGTTGCATACCGCATGCTTTCCGGCGGCGTGAAACCGTAGTTTAGGAGCACTCGACATGGCGGTTCAGCCAAGCAGCCCGCGTTCTGTACCATTATATGTCCTGATCATTTTCATCGTCCTGTTCCTCGCCTCGGTCACCGGGCTTGTCGTGCTGTTCCTCTACCAGGAAGAGCTGCGCCAGAACGCCGACAAGTGGGAACGCCAGTACAACGAACTCGTCGGCAGGGGGGCCACCGAAACCAAACTCCGCGAATACGCCGGCGCCGGTCAGGCTCAGCGGACCTCCGCGGTCGGAGCCCTCGTCGCTGAGCGCGACGAACTGGCCCGCATGCTCACCGGCTCGACCGGGTCATCCGTCAGTCAGGCCCAGGCCCAGGTCGAACAGCTTCTGGCCTCCGTCCCCGATCAACTCGGCGCGGTCAAACAGCAAGGCCAGGTGGACATGGTCGCCGCCTTCACCCAGGCCATCGGGACCATTCAGTCGCTCCAACAGCAACTCGCCGCCGCCCAACAGCAACTCACAGACGCCCAGAGCCGGGCCGACACCATCGCCGCCCAGTATCAGGACCTGGAGACCAAGTATAAGGAAAGCACTCAGCAGATCACCCAGCAGCTCCAGAACCTCCAGAAGCAATTCGAACAGTACAAACAGCAGCACGAGCAGCAGTTGGCCAGCATCCAGGAGCAGATCGGCGGCGATCTCAAGCAGCGCATGACCGACGTCCAGCAGTCCTTCAGCGAAAACGTCGACGAGCTGCGAGACATGGTCCGGCGCAACCTCCAGACCCTCGTTCGCACCATGAAGCAACTCGCTCCCGGCGGCCAGCGCATGGCGGCGTCGCTGACCGTCGAGAAACTCCTCCAGCAAAACGACGGCCAGGTCCTGACCATCTCCGGCGACGTGATCTACGTCAGTCTCGGAGCCGACCAGAACGTCCGGCCCGGAGCCCGCTTCTATGTCTACTCCGCGCTTCAGGAAGGCTCAGCCAAACCCGAACCCAAGGCCTACATCGAAATCACCAAGGTCGGCGACCTGACCAGCGAGGCCACCCTCATCGCCCGACGGCCCGGCCAGCCCGTTCTCGCCAATGACCTGCTCGGTAACCTCGTCTACGACCGCGACCGCCAACTCACCTTCTTCGTCATGGGACGGTTCGACTTCAACAAGGACAACTATCCCGACCCGAACGGCAAGGAGAGAATCACCGACATCATCCGCGCCTCCGGCGGCCAGGTGGCCGATCAGCTCTCGCCCAACGTCGATTTTGTCGTCATGGGCGACGCCTCGAAGGCCGCAGCCGAAGGCGAGGAAGCCGACCAGGACGAACAGGATCAGTCGTTCGACGAACTGAAGGACCAGGTTCAGGCGATGGCCATTCCGACCGTCGACGCCGATACGTTCATCACCTACACCGGCCACGCACAGAACCTCCAATAGGGTGACCGATCACAAACTCGTTTCAATGCGGACGACCCATGGGTAAGGATAAACCACGTCTGGGACGGGGACTGGCGTCCCTCGTCAGCCAACTCGCCGAACCAATGCCAGCCGCGGCCGTGTCCGATCCGGAAGTCCACGCCGCCGACCACACCGGCGGCGACGGCCCCGCCTTCGCGCCGCCCGCCGACGCCGTCCCGGCCCGGCTGCTCGCCCTCGACCTGGTCGATCCCAACCCCTATCAGCCGCGGAGCGACTTCAGCGACGACGGCCTCGAACAACTCGTCGCCTCCATCCGCGAGCAGGGCGTCGTTCAGCCAATCGTCGTCCGACCGCACGGCCAGCGATTCCAACTCATCGCCGGCCAACGCCGACTCGAAGCCTCGCGCCGCGCCGAGATGCGCACCATTCCCGCCGTCATCCGGCAGGCCGATGACCGGCAGATGCTCGAAATCGCCCTCGTCGAAAACATCCATCGCGAAGACCTCAACTGCGTCGACCGGGCTCAGGCCTACCGCCGATACGAGCAGACCTTCGGCTTCGGCGCCGAGCAGATCGCCGAACGACTCGGCCAGGACCGCACCACCGTCACCAACTACCTGCGACTGCTCGCCTTGCCCGACGAAGTCCTCCAGCTCCTCCGTCACGACCGCCTCAGCATGGGCCACGCCCGCGCCCTGGCCGGACTCGACAACCCCTCGCTCCAGATCAAGCTGGCCGTCAAGATCGTCCAGCAGGGCCTCTCCGTCCGCCAGGCCGAAGCCCTCGTCGCCGAAAGCAAGCAGGAGCATCCGCCGACCGCCAAAAAACCGCCGGCCAAGCATCCCAACATCCTCGACCTCGAACAGCAGATGACCCGCGCCTTAAGCACCCGCGTCCAGATCAACCCCGCCCGCAAAAAAGGCCAGGGAAAAATCATGATCGAGTTCTACAGCTTCGACGACTTTGAAAGGATCATGGACCGGATCTGCGGCGAGCAGCGAGAAGAACTCTAGCGCCGCACGCCGCGCGTCGCCGGCGCCCTTCACTTCCACCCGTCAACCCCTTTTCGGAACCGTCATTCTCCGCAATTCACAGGCAGGGCAAATCATGACCAAACGACTGGCCGGTCCGCGTGCAAACCATGATCTGGTGCTTCAGGCCCCGATCAATCGCTGGGACGAAGCCGTCCCGCTGGGCAACGGCCTGACCGGCGCGCTGCTCTGGGGCGCCGGCCGCCAACTCCGGCTCTCCCTCGACCGCGGCGACCTCTGGGACCTGCGGCCCGCGCCCGGCGCCCAGGACCCGCAGGCCAACTGGGCCACCATGAAACTCCTTGTCGCCGAAAAAGACCTGCCGCGCCTGCACCAGCTCTTCGACGCCATCTACAGCGAATCATCCCATCCGACCAAGATTCCCGGCGGCCGCCTGGAACTCGACCTCGGCGCCGGCGGCGACGCCCAAGAGTTCCGGCTTGACCTGCGCCGCGCCCTGGGCCGCGTGCGACTCCGCCGCGGAACCGTCGAAGCCTTCTGTCACGCCGACCAGCCCGTCGGGCTGATCCGCGTCGACGGCGTCAAAGCCTCACTCCGGATCGTCCCGCCCGCCTACGGCCAGACCGTCGCCGACGACGCTGATCTCGTCGTCGGACGCGACCTGCGCACCCTCGGCTATCCCGCCCCGCGGCTTGGCCGCAGCGGAGAGGTCTCCTGGGCCCTCCAACGCGGAGCCGAAGGCTTCGAATACGCCATCGTCGTCGAACGCCGACGCATCGGTGACCAGACCCTCTTCGCCTTCACCATCACCACCAACGCCGACGCCGACGACCCGGTCGCCCTGGGCCGACAGCGCGTTCGCGACGCCCTCGAAGCCGGCTACGACAACGCGCTCAAGCAACACACCCGCTGGTGGAAGCGCTTCTGGTCCCGCTCCGCCGTCGCTCTGCCCGACCCGCGGATCGAACAGCACTACTACCTGGTCCAATACTTCTACGGCGCCGCCTCGCGCCGCGGCGCGCCGCCCATTCCCCTCCAGGGCGTCTGGACCGCCGATGAAGGAACCATCCCGCCGTGGAAGGGCGACTACCACAACGACCTGAACACCCAGCTGACCTACTGGTCCTATCTGGCCGCCGACCACCTCGATGAAGGGGCCTGCTTCCTCGATTTCCTCTGGAACCTGATGCCCGCCGCCCGCCGCTTCGCCCGTGACTTCTACGACACCCGCGGCGCGTGCTTTCCCGGCGTGATGGGGCTCGACGGCCAGAAACTCGGCGGCTGGCACCAGTACAGCTACTCGCCCACCAACAGCGCCTGGCTCGCCCACGCCTTCCACCGCCACTGGCGATACACGATGGACCGCGACTTCCTTCGCGACCGGGCCTACCCGTTCTGCGCCGAGATCGGACAGTGCCTCGCCGACCTCCTCGAACAGGGACCGGATGGCCTGCTCCGACTGCCGCTCTCCAGCTCGCCCGAGATGCACGACAACCGCCTCGAAGCCTGGCTCACGCCCAACACCAACTTCGACCTGAGCCTGCTCCGCTGGCTCTTCGCCGCCCTGATCGAAATGAGCGACGCCCTCGCCCAGGACTCCTCAACGTGGCGCAGCCTCCTCGACCGCCTGCCGCAGCTCGCCGTCGAAAAGACCGGCGGCGGCGAACCCAACGGCCCGCTGATGATCTGCCCGGACGAATCTCTGCGCGAATCCCACCGCCACCACTCGCACCTGATGGGCATCCACCCGCTGGGCATTCTCGACCGCGAATCTGGCCAACGCCAAGCCGACATCATCCGCAACTCGCTCCATCAGATCGACTGGCACGGCATGAACAACTGGACCGGCTACAGCTTCTCCTGGATGGCCTGCATCGCCGCCCGCGCCGCCCAACCCGAACGCGCCGCCGCCATGCTCGATCTCTTCGTCAAGGGATTCATCGCCCGCAACGGCTTCCATCTCAACGGCGACTTCAAGGAACTCGGCCTCAGCGGCTACCACTACCGGCCCTTCACCCTCGAAGGCAACTTCGCCGCCGCCGAAGCCGTCCACGAAATGCTCCTCCAGGGCTGGGGCGGCATCCTGCGCATCTTCCCCGCCGTGCCCGACGACTGGGCCGACGTCGCCTTCGACGACCTCCGCGCCGAAGGCGCCTTCCGCGTCTCCGCCCGCCGCGCCAACCGCCGAACCACCTGGCTGCGCATCACAGCCGAAACCGGAGGCCGCCTGACCCTCCGTGACCCCTTCGCCGGCGCCAGACCCCGGTGGAACAAAAAAAACATCCGCCGCCAGGGCGACCTCTGGATCGCCACCCTCAAACCCAACGAAACCCTCGAAGCCGAACTACCCGCCGTCGGTAAGTAGTGTTCAGGCCGTTCATCGATGTAAGATACTGGTGCACCTGTGTTTACACTGGCTGGTGGTGAGTGCGCCATTCGCCCGACAAAGGGCTTGACGCAAAGGCCGCATTTGCTACAATCAATTCCATGAAACGATTACACGGCCAGCCCGACACCTCCACCGCCGCCCCGGCCACCGTCACCTCCGTGGCCCGTCATGCCGGCGTTTCGGTAGGCACCGTCTCCCGGGTGCTCAATAACCACCCGCGCGTTTCCGCCGCCGCCCGCCAAGCCGTCGAACGCGCGATCCGCGAACTCGACTACCGGCCCGACCCCGTCGCCCGGTCGCTGCGACGCCGCGGAGCCAACGGCCGCGTCTGGACGGGCAACATCGGCGTCTTCTTTCCCAACACCACCCACGCCATGCTCCAGGTACCGTTCATGTCGCGCATGGTCCAGGGCGTCCAGTCCGAACTGGCTGACAACGGCTATCATCTGATCATCTCCAACACCACTGACTCCTCAGCCCTGCCCGACGTCGTCCGCGACCGCAAGGTCGAAGGCCTCCTCGTCCACGGCGACTTGGGCCTCGACCTCTGCTCGCGGCTCACCGCCGCTCTCCCAGCCGTCAGTATGGGCCAGCACGCGACGGGCCTGCCCATCGCCATGGTCAACGTCGACAACCGCGCCGCCGTCGTCACCGCCGCCACCCGACTCTTCGCCCTCGGCCATCGCCGCATCGGATTCGTCGCCCGCGACCCCGAGCATCGCGACTTCGCCGAACGCCGCGACGGCTACCGCCAAGCCGTCCAACTCCTGGACCTCCGTTACGATCCAGCCCTCGAAGCGGTAGGGGGGGCGTCCGACCTTTCCGGCCCGCGAACTCCGCAGACCGAACCGCCGGACATGAGCGAACCGCTCGCGCGGCTGCTCGATCTGCCCGATCCGCCCACCGCCCTGATCGTGCCCAGCGACTGGCAGGCCATCGGCGTCTACCGCGCCCTGGCCGCCCGCCGCCGCCGCATTCCCGACGACCTCTGCGTCATCGGCTTCGACAACGACCCAGGCGTCTGCCATTCGCTCACGCCCGCCCTCTCCAGCATTAACTACCCCTCCGAACAGATCGGCCGCCAAGCCGTCCGCCTCCTCCTGAACCAGATTCGCGAAGGATCCGCCATGCACCGCCAGACAATCCTCATCAAATCCGAACTGATCGAACGCGCCTCCATCGCCCCGGTGAAACGATCATGACGCCCAACCAACCCACATCGCAGCCCGCCTCCCGATCCGACCGCCAGGCTCGATCGTTCACCCTCATAGAACTCCTGGTCGTCGTCGCGATCATCGCCGTCCTTGTCTCCATCCTGCTGCCCGCCCTCCAGAACGCTCGCCAGCAGGGCCTCATGGCCTCCTGCGCCGGCGGCCGACTCAAGCAACTGGGCGTCGGCTTCCTGATGTACGCCGATGACAACCACGGCTGGTTCCCGATCCAATATCCCGAATACTACAGCTCCTGGCTCTGGCTCGTCGATCCGCCCAACACCGTTACCTCCAGGTACATGACCGATGCCCTCACCAACGCCGACGAACGCTTCGGCCAAGCTAAGTACGTCCCGCAGGAATGCTTCTACTGCCCAGCCAACCGCGACGTCACCGTCGAAAATAACTGGTGGGGCTGGTGGAGCGGATACGAATTCGGCAAGATCAGCTACCTCAACTTCTACTACTTCGGCCACATCGCCTACGACACCTACTTCGTCAGCGACGGCTTCAGCCCGAAAAACACCAACCACCATCGCCTCGCCGAAGGCGTCCTCTTCGCCGACCGCGTCCGATCCGCCTCCGGAACCGCCGCGATCTCCTGGAATCACCCAGCCGCGGCCAACGTCCTCTTCGCCGACGGCCACGTCCAAGTCAAACCAACCGGCACGTGCCAACTCAAATACCAGATGGCCTCGAACGGATACCTGTGGTGACAGCTTTTCACCGTCACGTTCCGCGGGAGCTCTCCATGAATCCGACCCGCCTCCTCATCCTCGCCTCCATCCTGACGGCCGCCTCTTCAACCTGTCTCGCCCAGACCAGCCGTCCCGTCAGACCCCAACCCAACAGCGTCTTTGGCCTCTGCGACCGCTACGTCAAACCCGCATGGCAAATCGGCGTCTTCAAGTGGCGGCGGATGGACATCGACTTCCATCCCGAAAACTGGAACGCCGAGACGACCTTCGAAGACACCGTCGCCTATTTCGATCAGGTCCTGGCCTTCTCCGAACAGCACGGCGTCTGCGTCATGCCGATCCTCAACCTCCGCCACTTCGGCCATCGCTGGCAGCCCGGCGGCCAAACCGCTGAGCATCCCGACGCCTTCACCCTCCACCGCTGGACCAACTGGGTCCATCGCGTGGTCGAACGCTACAAGGGCCGCGTGACTTACTGGGAAATCTCCAACGAGCCAGACCTCTCGACCACGCCGCAGCAGTACGCCGCTCTGGCCAAAGCCGCCTACCTCTCCGCCAAAGCCGCCGATCCGCAATGCCGCCTCGGCGCCTTCGCCACCGCCGGCGTCAACCTGCCCTTCATCGAACAATGCCTCCAACTCGGCATGGCCGACTACTTCGACTTCGTCACCGTCCATCCCTATCAGTGGTCGCATTCGTTCGACGCCGACCTGCTGACCGGTTCGCTCGCCGCCCTCGAGCAGCTTCTCGACCGCTACGGTTGCCCTCGGCCGATCTGGATCTCCGAACTCGGCTGGCCCACGCATCCGCAAGGCGGCTGCTCGCCGCAGGTCCAGGCCCGGATCGTCGCCCAGGCCTATCTGACCCTCGCCGCCCTCGGCCGCTACAAGACCTTCTGGTACACCCTCGGCGACTGGCCGGCCGAACCGACCGACGCGGAAGGCTACTTCGGCCTGCTCGACGCCGCCGGCCGCCCCAAACCCTCTTTCCACGCCTACCGCCTCGCCTCCGAAACCCTCTCCGACGCCATCGGCCTCGGACAAGCCGACCTGCCCAAAGGCCTGACCGGCTGGCTCTATCGCACCTCCGATGGGCGGCTGGCCATTGGCCTCTGGCGCAACACGGGTGATCCCTCCACCGCAACGATCGAGTTGCCCGACCTGCGCGATCCAGAGGTCGAGAAACGCGCCATCGATCTTTCCCGCGACATCCTCACCGCCCGCGACGACGCCGTCGCGCTGGAAATCGGCCCCGATCCGCTGATCCTCCTGTTTCACAGTGACCGCAAGTACAACCTTCCCGCCCCATCCGCGCTGGCCGCGCCGCCCGCTAAGAGTCTTCCAATGTACCTGGCCGTTCCGCCCATGCCGTCCGCCTTCACCGGCGGTGCGCTCGAAATCCCCTTCAGCCTCGTCAATCTCTCCGAAACCGCGTGGACGGGCAGGGTAACCATCGCATCCCATCCGTCCGCCACGACCGAACTGACCGCCCAACCGGGTCAGGAAACCATCGGCCGCCTCTCCTTCCAGGTGCCCGAAGACGCTTCCAATGGATTGCTTCGCCTGATCCTGCGGGCGCCGGGCCTGGCCGATCTTCCCGTCGAACTCCAGGTCACCAGCCCTCTCGCCGTCGAGCTCGATCCGGTGGCCGAGCCGCTTGACTGTCCAAGCATCCCGGTCAACTTCACGCTGACCAACGTCACCGACCATCACTTGACCGGACAACTGAACCTCGACGCCGCCGACGATCCTGCGATCGCGATCGACCTGCCGCCCGCCGCCTCCACCCGAATCGAACGAACCATCAGCCAAACCGAGTTCCGCCTCACCGGCAACCTGGCCGGCCGTCCCTTTGCCTTCACCCAGCCGCTCGACAGCATCCGCATCCCTCACGCCGCCAAAATCACCATCGACGCCGACCTCACCGATTGGCAAACCGTCGCCCCATTCCACCTCGGCCGCCGCCAGCAGGCTCAGCCGCTTCCCAACTGGTGGACCGGCCCAAACGACCTCTCCGCCAACGTCAAATTCCAGTGGGACCAGACCTGCCTCTACTTCGCCGCCGACGTCACCGACGACGTCCACTGCCAGCGGTCCACCGGCGGCGGCACGTGGCTCGGCGACGGCTTCCAGATCGCCCTCGAAGCCGACGGCGCCTACGGCTACGAACTGTGCCTCGCCCGCACCATGAGTGGCAGCGAACTCTACCTGCTTCGGGCCGTCCAAGGCCCGACCGGCCCGGTCCCGGGGGCACTGGTAGCCACCCGCCGCCGCAACGACCACACCCTCTACGAAGCCGCCATCCCCTGGTCGGCCCTGCCATCGCTGCAACCCCAGTCCGGCCAAACCCTTAAGCTCAACTTCATCCTCAACGAGAGCGACGCCCTCACCCGCGTCGGCTGGCTCGAATGCCGCCCCGGCATCGGCAGCGGCAAGTCCACCACCACCTGGTACCCCTGGCGATTGGCCGCCCCCTGAAAATGCCCCTTGACACCACAACCGGTTTAGATTACAATCAAAACCGGTTGTGGAGGTTAACGTGCAATGGCCGGACCCAGCATCGCCGAAATCGCCCGACGACTGAAGCTCTCCAAGACCACGGTCTCCCGGGTCTTTAACGACGTGCCCAACTCCGGAATTGCCCCAGCCACCCGGCGGCGGGTGCTCGCCGCGATCCGCGAAATGGGCTACGAACCTAACCTCTCCGCCCGAGCCCTCGCCCGCGGACGGACCCACGTCATCGGTGCGATGATGATCGACGTGAACAACCCCTTCGCCAGCGGCTACGTCTCAGCCGTCGAGGAACTCGCCGGCGGCAAGGGCTACGGCGTCCTCCTGTGCAACACCCGCGGCAGCGGCGAAAAGGAACGCGAACAGTGCCGCATGCTCCGCCAGCGAGGCGTCGAAGGCCTCCTGATCGAACACGTCGGACCGGCCGAAACCCTCCGCGAACTGGTCGACGAGGGCTTCCCCTTCGTCCTCCTGGATCGCTGCCCTCAGTCGCCGCAGTTCGACTACGTCACTTTCGACGACGTCGAGGGCGGACGCCTCGCCACCATGGCCCTGATCGACGCCGGCCGGACCAAAGTGGCCCATATCGCCGGGCCGCAAGCCGTCCTCCCCGCTGAGGACCGGCTCATCGGCTACCGCGAAGCCCTGGACGAAGCCGAACTGCCGTGGCGCGACGACTACGTGGTGTGGGTCGACCGGCATGAGAATCCGGACGACGGCGAGCACGCGGCCGACCGCCTGCTCGATCTGCCCAGCCCGCCGGACGCGGTCTTCTGTTACAGCGACCACCTGGCCCTGGGCGTTTTTCGCGCCGCCGCCCGGCGCGGCGTCCGCGTCCCGCACGACCTGGCGGTGATCGGCTGCGACGACCTGCCGTTCTGCCCGTGGACCGCCGTGTCGCTGGCCTCTGTCCGCCTGAACACCCGGCAACTCGGCCACGAGTCCGCCGGACTGCTCCTCGAAAAAATCGAGCGAGACGACGCCCGCGGGCCCGGCTCGCGCCGAATCCTCATCAAGCCCGAAGTGGTTCATCGGGAGTCGCTGGGACAGCGGAGGTAACGCCATGAACAACATGCGCCGATGCCGGTTCAGACTCTCTGATGCCTTTACCCTCATCGAACTGCTGGTCGTGGTGGCCATCATCGCCGTACTGGTGGCGATCCTGCTGCCGGCGATGACCGCCGCCCGCGAAGCGGCGCGAAAAGCCGCCTGCGGTGCCAACCTGCACCAGATGGGAATCGGAGCGGCCCTCTACGCCGCCGACAACGGCGGTTGGGTGCCCAGCGGCTTCGTGGGCTCGAGCATCGGATTCACCGTGATTCCCGAATACCCCTGGTTCGTCTCCGTTCCCAAGGGGCCGCCTGCCCCCCTGATCTACCGGCTCTGGAAGGACGGCAGGTTCCCGCCGCGAATCTTCTACTGCCCGACCGCCACGGCGGCCGGGGCGGTGACGACGTACACTCCCGAAAACTTCGAATGGCGGCTCAGCGGCCATCCCGACAGCCCCGGATGGACGCTCACCTCCTACGCCGAACGCGTGGAAACCTGCCTCGACGCCGCCGGCAACACCGTCTTCGATCCGGGTCGTGCTCGGGTCGACTTCTTCAAAGCCGAGTACCTGGCCGACAAGGCCATGATCGCGGATGTCTACTGCGACAACTACGCCTTCAGCGCCCACCCGCGGGCAAGAGAACTGGAGCGGACCGGCGGGTGGAACGTCTGCTTCGGCGACGGCAGCGTCAGGTTCAGGCAACTCGACGAGTACCTGTCCGACCCGAGCATCGGTGTCTGGTGGTCGCACTACACCTTCTGGCGCCACTGGGATGTGGTGGGAGAATAGAACAACGGTGGAAGGACTTGCATCTTGTTTTCACTCGAGTTGGGTTTGTGTTCTGAACAGGAAAAGACTCCGAGCCTGCACACGGTAGTATTGAAAGGACACTCATTGATGCGGTACTTGACCATTGCGACGGCTTTAATGATGCTGATGTCGGCTTCCTCGGCATGGGCCAAGACGATCTACCGGACCTCCTTCGAAAACGAAACCCTCGCCGGAAACGTCACCACCGAAGCCATGGCCGAAGACCCAGCCCTGCAAAAGGAAATGGCCGGCCGCTGGCGGGCCGTGGCCTGGGGCGTGCCCGAGGCCACCACCGACGCCTCCAGCATCGTCGCCGATCCCAGCGCTCCGGACGGCAAGCAGGTCGTCGAGGTCCACCACCAAATCAACCAGATCAGCGCGGTGGTCATGCAGTTGGACACCAAACAGCTCGTGCCCGGCCGATGGTACCGGGCCGACGGCAAGATCCGCACCGAAGGCCTTCGGGGCCAGGGCTGCCACCTGAACCTCGAGTACTGGATCGGCGGCAACGGCAGCGGGTCGGTCGACTCCGAACACCTCGTGGGCGACAACGGCTGGACCGACGCTTCGGCGGTCTTTCAGGCCCCCAACTCGCAGTACAACCTGAACCTGAGCTTCTTCGTCCTCGGCGGGCCGGGCAAAGCCTGGCTCGACGACGTGCGCGTCCGCCAGATCGAAAAACCCGCCTTCGACCAGTCCAAACGCCGTGTCCTCGACGGGTCGTTCTGGGGCATGTTCACCTGCTTCCCGATGTACCTCCACCAGTACGGCAAGGACATGAAGGAGGCCGGCGTCTACTGGCAGCGTCAGGGCTCAGCAGCCCTGAACGAGCACCAGCAGGGCTTGGCCCAGCAACTGGGCATGGCGTTCGAAATGTGCCTCGACGGCACGCCGCCGGCCAGCGACCGCGAAGGCGACGAGCAGAACCTCGAAGCCGGCTGGCCGGGCTACGAAAAATGGGTGGCCCAATGCCTCGAACAGGCCGGTCCGGCCATCCGGATCATCGAGGTGGCCAACGAGCCCAACACCCACGTTCAATGGACGCTGCCGGGCTACGCCGAACTGCTGTGCCGCGTCGGCAAAATGGTCAAGGAGCACAAGTCGCAGATCGCCTTCGCCACCGGCGGGTTCACCTCGCCCCAGATCGGCTATACCGAGGCCTGCCTGAAGCGCGGGGCCGACAAGGTGCTCGATATCGTCCTGATCCATCCCTACGCGGTCGATGAGGCCCTCGACAGCCAGCTCTTCGCCCTTGGCGACGCCTGTGCCCGGGCCGGCCGGCCCGACCTGGCCGTCGCCATCAACGAGACCGGCTTTCCCACCTGGGACCCCGCCACCGGCCATCCGGTCAACGCGTGGTTCGTCACCGAGAAGGACCAGGCCGCCAAGGTCGTCAAACTCCACGTCCAGGCCCTCGCTCACCAGTGCAGCTTCGTCACGTACCTGGGCTGGAACGACTTCGCCGAACCCAAGTCCGACCAGGCCATGAACATGGGCCTGGTGCGGGTCGACGGTTCGCCCAAGCCGTCATGGCACGCCTACCGCTTCATGACCGCGACCGTCGCCGACCGCCGCCAGGTCGATTGGTCCTACGCCGACAACGGCGCCCGCGTCTATCGCCTCGCCGGTGAAAAACCGCTCTGGATCTGCTGGAACGCCCTCCGCGAAAGCGACGTGACGATCGACACCGGCGACGTCCAGGTCTTCCCCTGCGACATCTACGGCGTCAAGCAGACCGTCGAGCCGGTCGCCGGCAAGGTCACCGTCAAAGCCGCTGACGAACCGATATACCTGGTTCCGGTTCCCTAGAGGTGCACGATGAAAATCGCAAAAACCAGATCGTTTACGCTCATTGAACTGCTCGTGGTGGTCGCGATCATCGCCGTGCTGGTCTCGCTGCTGCTGCCCGCGCTCTCCGAGGCCCGCGAAATGGCCCGCCGCACCGCCTGCGGGTCCAACCTTCACCAGATGGCCGTCGCAACGGTCATGTACGCCGGCGACAGCGACGACGTCATCCCAAGCGGCTTTATCGGCCAGAACATCGGCCTGTGCGTCGGATCGACCTGGGGCGGCGACGGCATGTTGCCCTACCCGCGCGATTTCGGCTGCCTGATCTACGAGCTCTACACCCGCGAAAAACTCTCCGCCGCGACCCTCTTTTGCCCCAGCTACGACGGGGCCGACAGGTCGGCCAGCGGCATCGAACAGGGCTTCGCCACGCCCGGCGGTTTCGCCCAGTGCACCTATGAGGAACGCATCCCGTACCCGCCCGACGGATCGGGATGGAATATGGCCTCTCCGCCGCGGATTCACACCTTCCGCCTCAGCGACCTGGGCAGCGCCGCCATCCTCGCCGATGTCTTCTGCTACAGCTACTCGTGGAGCGCCCACCCCCGGACCTCCGCGTTTCCCGCCTTCGGCTACAATCCCGTCGGCGGATGGAACGTCGCCTACGCCGACGGCGGCGTGGCCTTCGTGCCCATGGGACCCGAGTGCTCAGCCGGGCCGTACTGGTGGCCGCAGTATTTCTGCTACTGGACCTACTTCGACGCAAATCGCCGCTGATTTCCCTTGCCGACCGCGATGGATGAGGGCACAATCCCCGAAAACTCTCCCTCTGGTTCGAGGTAGGCCATGACGGACTTTCACTGGATCGACGCAACGTCGGAGCTTGCGATCATCGACCCCAAGCACCCCACCTACCTGCCGCTCTGCGGCAACCGGTGTTGGGCACTCGTTCCCACGAGCCTCGATGGCTACGCCTACCTGGTGAACCTCCAGATCTGGATGCGGATCCTCAAGCGGTTCGGGCTCTACCTGGACGCGGGCGGCCGGCGCGGAAGTCTGCCGGAGGCGCTCGACGATCTGGAGACCTTCTACGGGGCCAACGTCCTTCGCCTGACCGGGCGAACCAATGGCCTGGCCGTCGAGATCAAGGTCTATCCCGACGCCGAGGCACCGCTACTCTACCTGACCCTTGAAGCGGCCAACCACACCGGTCAGGAGCGATCGCTGGCTGCGGTCCTGGCCGCGGATTTCGAGTTCCATCCCGCCCCGTGGGCGGCCAAGGGGTTCACCGAAGACGCCACCAACGACTATTCGGACGCCGGCCGTAAGCTCAATCCGCCGCACGACGACCGCCTCGACGTCTCGGATGACGGAGCCGTCGTCTGCGTCTCGGATTCGCGAAATCCCGGCCTTGGCTTTCTTGCCGGACCGACGCCCGCCGGTTGGACCCTGGACCGGACGAAGTTCAGCTTCGAAACCCCGATCGGCGGTCATCGGCCGCTCCGCGCAGCGGACATGGACAAGAGCTTCGAACTCACCGGCGAGACGCACAGCGACGACAGCTTCTGTGCCCTGCGCCATGAGCTGCGGATACCAGCCGGGAGCAAAGCGCGATTGACGTTCGCCTTCGGTCATCAGGAGCAGCGCGACCTCCCAGCGATCCGGCAAACCCTCGCCGACGCGGACGGAGCGCTCGAACGAACGTCGCGATTCTACGGCGAGTCGCTGGCCAACGGCGTCAAACTCACCACGCCCGACCCGGTGATCAACGCCCAGTTCAACCTCAACAACGTCTTCATCAAACTCAACGAACACCACTGCGGCGCCAAACGCAGCTTTGTGCCCGCTCCCCATTACCACAACTGGCTCTGCGGGGATATGTTCTTCACCGCCATGGGCTACGCCTACGCCAATGACATCGCCGCGTTCCGCGAGGGCATGGACATGTTCCGCCGATTCCAGCACGCCGACGGGTTCATCCCCGACCTGCCGCTCTGGACCGAGGGGCCGTCCTGGCGGGAACGACCGGGCCTGGCCATCGGCGGATGCTTCTGCTACATCACAGCCTACTGCCATCTGCTCAAGCTCACGCAGGACAAGAGCCTGGCCGCCGAGCTGTTCCCCTCGTTCCAGCAGGCACTGAGCGTCTACCGGGATCTCGTGCGAGAAGGGCTCGTGGTGCCCGACGGCGATTTCGTCTTCGACTCCCTCGACTGGCCGTGCGGCTTTGGCCACTGCCCGCAGACCTTCATGTCGCTTCTCGTCTACAAGGCGCTGCTCGACCTGGCCGAGTTGGCCGAATGGCTCGGAAAGGCCGACTGCGCAGCCGAACTGCGGGCCGAAGGCGAGCAGCTCAAACATGCGATCAACGAGAAGGCGTGGATCGAGGAGCAGGGCCACTATCGAATCGGCTTGGCCACCGAACCGGTCGGCAAGGGCGAGGACGACCGCCAGCGCTTCACGCAAAAGACGATCTCCTGGAGTACGCTCATGGCGGTGGTCTGGGGCGTGGCCGAGGGGGCGCGAGGCGAAACGGCGCTGAAGACCGTGCGCCAGCGGCTCCTGACCCCTTACGGCATGAAATTCGCCGATCCGCCGTGGGAACCGGTCTATACCGACGCCAAGGGCGCAGCTACCTACGAGGCCGGCCGGGTCCAGAACGGAGGATACTGGCAGGCGTGGTGGTCCATCCCCACCTTCGCGGGCGCCCAGATCCTGCTCGGGCAGACCGAGCAGGCCTTCGCCGACTTTCTCGAAGTCCGCCTCGATCGACTCTACGAACGCTTCACGCTGAGCGAGAAGGGACGCACCTGCCGCTTCCTGACGATCGGCGAGTGGATCGACACGGACCTGACCTTCCCGATCACCTCCGTGCCCTACGCGGTGACCTGCGGGCTGCACAACCAGACGCTGATCGAATCCTTCGTGGGCGTCCAGGTCGGCTACGACAGCCTCACCATCGACCCGCACCTGCCCGCGGCGTGGGACCGGGTCGACCTGAAGAACCTGCGGGTAGGCGACTCGACCTGGAACATCGAGATTCGCGGGCGCGGCCGCCTCGCCAGGGTCACCGTCGACGGATCGCAACGGCCGTCCAACCGCATCCCGATCACGCCCGGCGAACACGCGGTGCGGGTGGACCTGGAGCCGTGATCGGTCCGGGTCTGGTCGGTGTGGGCTATGCAGTTTTCAAACATCCGCAGCGGGAAAAGTCCCACTGCATGATAAAGATACCACAACAATTCGGGGGCGAAAAAACGGCCCTCCAAGACCGGCAATAGAAACGGCGCAGGAATCCCTGCAGAAATTGCAGGTCAATCCTCGGGGTTTCGCGTCATCTGTCCCGGCTGCCAGTCAACAAACCACCTGGCGTGGCCGTCGCCGAACAGGATATCGTGCCCGTCGCGGTGGGGGCCCTTGGCCGCTGCGTTCTGATAATACCACAGCGCGCCCCGGCCGTTGGGGTCCCAATCGGCTCCGCCCCATTCGTCCGATGGGTCGATGTCCCTGTACATGCCGTTGCCGGAGGTGGTCTTGATCGGCTGATCGTTGAGCAACACGAAACGGTCGGTGTAGAGCACCTGGTCCGGCCGCAACACGTTCCGCTCGCCGCCCATGTACGCCACCCCGTCGTTGCCCGCCAGCCAGTTATAGCAGTAGCTGATATCGCAGTCCAGCCGCACCAGCACCGGACAGTCGTAGACCTCCTTGATGTGGTGGTAGGGCAGCAGGGCGACCGCAAAGCCCAAATCGTCCCGCAGGGCCATGTTCGGATCGTGCAGGTACTCATCCCAACTCGTCTGCTTGCCCGTCACCGAGATCGGATAAACAACCCACTTCTCAGCGTACATGCCCAACGCCAGCCCGATCTGCCGCAGATTGCTCAGGCACGCCGATTGCCCCGCGCTCGCCCGGGCCTCGCTCAACGCCGGCAGCAGCAAGGCGGCCAGAATGGCGATGATCGCCACCACCACGAGAAGTTCAATCAGGGTGAAACCCATTTGCCGACTGATGGTCGTCACGTTCTTGCCTCCCGACGCATCCTTGGCTATCCTCTCTTACCATCGATACCGTAACGGATTTCGCGAATATTCGAACAGGATGGTCTCGATGCGGATCGAACGGATGACGCACGCCGGATTAGATGGCTTTCCGGAGGTCCTGCGGGTTGATTACCGCAGCCCGAAGGACGGGTACGCCGACTGGACCCTCGTCCGACCGTCCGAGCGGGCCGAGCTGTGGGTCGTCTGCCTCCACGGCCATGGGTCGCACGGCGATCAGCTCTACACCCGGCCCGACATCCGCGACTGGTGGCTAAGCCGGTTTCTCCAACACCGTGTCGGCATCCTCACCCCCAACCTCCGCGACAACGCCTGGATGGGCCCAGCCGCCGCTGCCGATCTGCACGAACTGCTGGCCTGGACCCGCAACCAGTATCGCGTCAAACGGTTCCTCTTCTTCAGCGGCTCGATGGGCGGAACCGGCAACCTGATCTACGCCGTCCTGCATCCCGACGACGTGGCCGCAGCGGTTGCATTGGGCGCAGCGTCCGACCCGGCTTCGTACCGCCGGTGGTGCCGAACCCAGCAGGGCGGCGTCGTTCACGAGATCGCCGACGCCATCGAAGAATCCTACGGCGACCACGCCGACCTCTACCACCGCCATTCGCCGCTCAAGCACGCCTCAAAACTGACCATGCCCGTCTACCTGGCCCACGGCGCCGATGACGCGATCATCCCCGTCGATCAGTCCCAGCGTCTGGCCAACGCGATGGCCGGACGCCCCAACTTCATCTACCGCGAAATCCCTAGCGGCGATCACGACTCGCCCCTGGCCGACGGCGATGCCTTCGACTGGGCGATAGCGCGGCTGGAGGCCTGAGCCGCTTCGCCGTCAGCGCCGATAAATCCGCCCGACAAACGTCTCCGCCCGCTCCATCGGAATCCGCACCCGGCCCTCTCGCGAACCGTACGTCTTGTCGCTGAAAAGGTCCGTGACCCGAAACTCAGCCGGAAGGCTGATCGTCTTCTCGCCGGTGGTCTTGGCGTGGATGCCCACAAAATCGCCGTTGGTGTACAGGCAATCGTCGGTATCGAGAACGGGCCTGATCCCCGCCCACCCGAGGATGCCGCGAAGAACCGGGTCGGGCAGCATCGGCCCGCACACCACCACGCTCTTCCAGTCGCCAAAGTCCCCCGCCGCCATCGCCGCTTGGCCGGTAGGGCGGTTGACCCCAAGAATCGTCGCCCGCGGATCGGTCATGCGAAACTGCGGACAAACCCGCGCCAGATCGCCCTGCGTTCCCGGATCGTCCTGAACCGTCGTCCCGAAATCGCCCAGATCCACGCCGCGCAGCCCAGCCGTGATCGGATGGTCGAAATGGCTCAACGCGATGTCGATCTCGTGCCACGCAAAGTCCCACGCCACCTCCAACCCGGTCAGCCGCCGGATGTGCTCCAGCGAGGGATGGTAATCCTCATACAGCCCCGCCCCGTACAGCCAGATCAGCACGTTGCCGTTGCGCTTGAGCTGCGTCTCGATGAACTCCCGCTGCTCGGCCTCCACGGCGAACGTGTTGAGAAACAGGTACGCCCGCCGTCTCGGCGCTCGCGCAATGTCTTCAAGAAAAAACACCTCCCACGGCGTCCCCGTCCGGTTGAAGTGTCGCTGCACGTTGGCCGCCGTATTGCACCGGGCGAACCGGCTGCACGGAGTGAACACGTCGTA
>JAAYCJ010000015.1 GCA_012729815.1 Phycisphaerae bacterium
ACTCACCCGACGCCCCCGTCAGCCGCGCCGCCGTCTGCCACATCTCGCCCATATACCCGCCCTTGAACCCAAACGGCCGGATCAGGGCCTCTCGCTCGAAATTGCAGCTCGTACGCTCGACGGTAATACGCATGCTCCGCTCGCTTTCCAGCCGCAGCCGCCTTGAAAGCCCCAGCCTCTCAGGTCGCTGCGCAACGCTTGACCATCAGGTAATACTCAAGCCCGTCCGCGGCATCGGTCAACTCGCCCGTCCTCTCAAAACCGAACGACCCGTACAGGCGATTCGCCGCGACGTTGTCCTTGAGCACCCGCAGATCGATACTCCGAAGCGCCAGGTCCCGCTCCGACCCCTCCATCAGCGCACCCATCAGACGCCTGCCCCATCCTCTGCCCAGAAGCGACTGATGGACCCCGATGCCGAAATGGGCCTCCTGCGACCGCACCCTCGAAAGAAAGGCGTGGCCGAAGATCTCGTCCGCCGCATCGGCGATCACAAACGCGTATTCGTCACCCTCAGCCAACCGCTTGAACGGCCCATCGCGCAACGCCGCCTCGGTCACGTCATACCCGTACGGCCGATACGCCCGAACCACCAGCGGACTCAGGCTTCGGTAAAACCGCAGCAGCGCCGGCAGATCGTCCATCGTCAGCCGCCGAACGATCGGTTCGCCTTCAGGCCGCCTCTCGTCACCGGGATCGCTCAGATCACACCCTCCTCGCCGATCCGACGGTCGTCAAAAAAGTTGTCCCGAAGGATGCTCGGCTGCGACGCCTCGATGATCAAAGCCGGTTCCAACGCGATAAACGTGTGCCGCTTCCCCGGCGGCATGACCAGCAGGTCGCCCGGCCCCATGATCGTCGGCTCATCCTCGACACGCATCTCGATCCGCCCCTTGAGAACGTAGAACGTCTCGTGCTTCATCGCGTGCTTGTGGCACGGACAACGCTGCCCCTCAAAAAGAAACAGAAACTTGCCACAGTACCCTCGTTCCGTTTCGTTGGCGATCCAATACTCGATCAACCCGATCTTCGCAAACTCGCCGATCCCGAAGTGAAGCACCAGCGGCGTTACATCGGGCATCCTGATATGCCAGCCGTCCATGCAGGCCCGGCAACCGGCCAGGGCCTCATCGCGGGCCGAACCGACAAGTTCCACCGAGTCATACCTACCCATTCTGCTGCTCCTGAAGATTCCAAATGATTAGAGAAAAAGTCTACCTCCAGTCCGCGGCGGGCCACAAGCGAAAACCCCACTAAAACCACCGCAACCACAAGACCATGGGCAACAACTACTTACGCGAAGTCCCCCGCCGATCGCCCGCCGTCGCCGCCATATCAATTAGCTGCTCTTATTTTATGTATTCATACATTGCGTTTGACTAATATTGAGTGGCCCAGTAGACTTAGATGGCCGATGAATAGTTAGCCAAAATTGAGGTGTGGGTCACGATGATAAGGCAGTGTAATACTACCGCGGCGCCGCCCGCGGACCGGGATGCGGATCGCCAGGATCTGGGGATCCAGAGCCTCCGGTCCGATCAGGTGTTCGCCAGTATGCCGCAATACCTCGTGGAGCGGGACGCCAGCCGCTGCATCCGGTGCCTGGTGTGTGTGCGCCAATGTCCTTATGAGGCAACGTTTTACGACGCCCAGACCAACGAGGTCACCAACCGCCATCAGAACTGCGTGATGTGCCGGCGGTGCGAGGCCATGTGCCCCACCAACTGCATCCAGATCCGCCAGTTCGGCAGCGGCTTCCGCGCCAACGAGCACTGGAAGGAAAAGCACATCCGAGGCATCTATAAGCAAGCCGACACCGGCGGCGTCCTGCTGACCGGCTCGGGCAACGACCAGTACTACAACACCTATTTCGATCGCATGGTGATCGACGCCTCGCAGGTGACCAACCCGTCCATCGACCCGCTCCGCGAGCCGATGGAGCTGCGGACCTTCATCGGCCGCAAGCCCGAACGCTACGACCCAGCCAAGGGCGGCAACGGCCAGGCCAAGGAGTATCCCAACATCGCCTGCGACCTGCCGATCATCTTCGCCCCCATGAGCTTCGGCTCGATCAGCTACAACCTCCAACATGGGCTGGCCATCGCAGCCGGCAAGTTGGGAACGTACTTCAACACGGGTGAAGGCGGACTTCACCCCAATTTCCATCAATACAGCAAGCGGGCGATCGTGCAGGTGGCCTCCGGACGTTTCGGCGTCTCAGCCGAATACCTGCGGTCCGCCGCCGCCGCCGAAATTAAGATCGGCCAGGGGGCCAAGCCGGGCATCGGCGGCCACCTGCCGGGCGAAAAAGTCACCGCCGAAATCTCGCGCACCCGCATGATCCCCGAAGGCTCCGACGCCATCAGCCCGGCCCCGCAGCACGACATCTACAGCATCGAGGACCTGCGGCTGCTGATCTACGCGATCAAGGAAGCCACCGAATACACCATCCCCGTCTCGGTAAAGATCGCCGCCGTCCACAACGTCGCGGCGATCGCCAGCGGAATCGTCCGGGCCGGCGCCGACATCGTGGTCGTCGACGGATTCCGCGGCGGCACCGGCGCCGCCCCGGCCATCATCCGCGACCACGTGGGAATCCCCGTCGAGGTCGCCCTCGCCGCCGTCGATCAGCGACTCCGCGACGAAGGCATCCGCCACTGCGCGTCGATCATCGGCGCGGGCGGGTTCCGAAGCTCAGCCGACATCGTCAAGGCGATCGCCCTGGGCGCCGACGCCGTCTACATCGGCACCGCGGTGCTCCTGTCCGTCGGCTGTACGCTCTGCCAGCAGTGCCATCGCGGAAAGTGCTCCTGGGGAATCACGACCAACCGGGCCGACCTGCTGCCGAGGCTGCCCGCCGACGTGGCAGCCGAGCGGGTCATGAACCTCCTGCACGCATGGTCCCACGAAATCAAGGAAATGCTCGGACTGATGGGCCTCAACTCGCTCGAGTCGCTGCGCGGCAACCGCCTCAAACTGCGCGCGGTGGGCATGACCGATGAGGAGGCCCGGATACTCGGCATCAAGCACGCCGGGGAGGCATAGACGATGAAGGTGGTTTACGCCATTACCGAACGGTGCATCAACTGCCATCTGTGCGAGGTGGCCTGCACGACGGAGCATTCGCGGACCAAAAACCCGGTCAGCGCCTACCACGTCGAGGGCCAGCGGTTCAACTGGCGGGAGTCGGCGCCGTATCCGGACCCAGCCGAGGCCAGGGACGCGGGCCGGCCCGCCCCCAAGTCGCGCTGCCGCGTCCTCCAGGACGGCTACCGGGTGATCTCGACGATGTGCCGACACTGCGAAGTCCCTTCGTGCGTGCTCGCGTGCAAGAACGGTTCGCTCTACAAGGACGCGACCGGCCGGGTGTGCGTCGACGAGGAAAAATGTGTCGGCTGCTGGATGTGCATCATGGCGTGCCCGTATGGCGTGATCACGCGGAACGTGGACCGGCAAAACGTGCCGCAGGTCGAGAACAACGGGATCAACCACCACTGCGACCTGTGCCCCGACCGCAACGAACCGGCCTGCGTGCGGGTCTGCCCCACCAGGGCCCTGGTGTACGAAGAGCGATAGCGCCGCCCCAAGACGGAGAACGGACCATGCGATACGTGATTGTCGGCAACTCTTTCGCGGGAACCTTCGCGATCGAAGCCATCCGCAGCATCGACCGCCAGGGCGAGATCGTGCTCATCGGCGACGAGCCCGAGCGGCTCTACAGCCGCGCGATGATCCACGAGTACCTGGCCGGCGTGGTCGACGAGTCAAAGATGTTCCTCCGCGACCGGGCGTTCCACTCGCGGCTCGACGTGACGGCCCTCTCCGGCCAGCGGGCCGAAAAGCTGCTGCCCGAGAGCCACGAGATCGTGGTCGACGGCGAGAAGATGGTCTACAACAAGCTGCTGCTGGCCGTCGGCGGCTCGCCGTTCGTTCCGCCTGGGATCGAGGGATTGGATGCGTTCAAGGACTGCGTCTTCGGGTTCACGAGGATGGCGGACGCCGCGGGACTGTCCCGCCGAGCCCAGGAGGCCCGTCGCGTGGTGGTCCTCGGCGCCGGGCTGATCGGCATGCAGGCGGCTGAGGCGTTCGCCCACCTCGGCAAGCAGGTGACGGTGGTCGAGCTGGCCAACCAGGTCCTGCCGCTGGCGACCGACGACCTGGCCGCCGAGATGCTCCAGACCGAGATGCAGGAGGAAGGCGTGCAATTCCGCACGGGCAACAGCGTGACCGCCCTGCTCGGCGAAAACGGCGTCCTGCGGGCGGTCAAGCTCCGCAGCGGCGAGGAGATCGAGGCGGAGCTCTTCGTCATCGCGGTGGGCGTCCGGCCCAACGTCGGATGGCTGCGCGACAGCGGCCTGGTGATCGACCGCGGCATCGTGGTCGACGAGCACCTGCAGACGAATCTCGAAGACGTCTACGCCGCGGGCGATTGCGCCCAGGGCCTGGAACTGATCAGCGGCTCGCGGATGGTGCTGGCGACGATCCCGGTGGCGTCGGAACAGGGACTGACCGCCGGCTACAACATGGCGGGCATGGAGGCCGAGTACCGCGGCGGAATCCCGCTCAACGCCCTGCAGTTCGGCCGCCTCCAGATGGTCAGCTACGGCTACGTGCGGGAAAAAGACGGCCAGGAAGTGGTCAGCCTGCTCGACGAGGACAAGCGGGTCTACAAGAAGATCGTGCTCGAGGACGGCCGGATCACCGGAACCCTGTTCGTGCGGGCAATCGACCGGGCGGGCGTCTTCCGCAGGCTGATCGAGGACAAGGTGGATGTCTCGGCCTTCACCTCCAAGCTGCTCTCGGACGAGTTTGGCGCCGCGGCACTGCCGGAGGAAATCCGCCGCGAAATGTTCGAAAAGCCTCAAAGCCGGATCGCCGTCCGGCGACCCGAACCGCAGGAGGCCTGATAGGCCGCAGGACTGAAAGTTGGAGACGATGCGATGAGCCGCGAACAATTTGTCAGACGACCGGAAAGCTACGGCAAGGATATCTCAGCGTGCGGTGTGATCGGGCTGATCAACCACGACGGACGGCGGGTGGACGGGTCGCTGATCACCAGGGCGATGCGCAACATGCGCGACCGCGGCAACGGTTTGGGCGGCGGGTTCGCAGCGTACGGCATCTACCCGTCGATGAAGGACCTCTACGCCCTCCACGTGATGTACGACGCCAAAAGCGACGCCCGCGACCTGGAAACCCTCCTGGACGGCTGCCTGCAGATCCACCAGGCCGAGGAAATTCCAATCTTCGAGACCAAGAAGATCGGCAGCCACCCCTACTTCAAGCGCTACTTCGTCAGCCCGCCCGCCAATCGGCCCGCGGACGACGGCGACGACGACTACATGGTCTCGCTGGTGATGCAGGTGAACACGCAGACCCAGCACGCCTACATCATCTCAAGCGGCAAGAACATGGGCGTCTTCAAAGGCGTCGGATTCCCGGAAGACCTCTCCGAGTTCTTCCGGCTGGACGAGTATGAAGGGTACATCTGGACCGCGCACAACCGGTTTCCGACCAACACGCCCGGCTGGTGGGGCGGGGCCCATCCGTTCGCCCTGCTGGACTGGTCGATCGTGCACAACGGCGAAATCTCCAGCTACGGGACCAACCGCCGGTACCTGGAGATGTTCGGCTACAAGTGCACGCTCCAGACCGACACCGAGGTGGTCGCCTACCTGATGGACCTGCTGGTCCGCCGACACAAGCTGAGCTTCGAACAGGCCGCCGCGGTCTTCGCTCCGCCGTTCTGGAAGGACATCGACGAGATGGACGAAAAGGAGCGCCGCATCCAGACCAACCTGCGGATGGTCTACGCGTCGGCGGCGCTGAACGGGCCGTTCGCGTTTCTCCTGGCCTGGTCCGACGGGATGATCGGGTTGAACGACCGCGTCAAGCTCCGCCCGCTGCTGGTCGGCACCCGGAAGAACACGACGTACATGTCGTCGGAAGAGGCGGCGATCCGCGAGATATGCCCGGACCTGGATCGGGTCTGGGCCCCGCAGGCGGGCCGCCCGATCGTGCGGCGGCTGGACGATGACCCGGTCAGGGCGATTGCGGAGTAACCACCAATGTCCATCACCATCGACGCCAGGGGCGTATACTATCGACAGCTCAACGAGCGGGTGCGCGAGGCAATCCGCAGCGGCGAAACCTCCATCCGCATCTTCAACGTGACCGGCCAGCGGTACATCGGCGGCGGCCTCCAGTCGCCGCAGGTGACGATCACCGTCGAGGGCGTGCCGGGCGAGAACATGGCGGCCTTCATGGCCGGCCCGCGAATCGAGGTCTTCGGCAACGCCCAGGACGGCGTGGGTAACACCATGAACGACGGTCAGGTCATCGTCCACGGTCTGGCCGGCGACGTGGTCGGCTACGGAATGCGCGGCGGAAAGGTCTTCATCCGCGACGACGTGGGCTACCGCGTGGGCATTCACATGAAGGGATTCATGGACAAGCAGCCGGCCCTGGTGATCGGCGGCTGCGCGGGCGACTTCTTCGGCGAGTACCAGGCCGGAGGGTGCCTGGTCCTGCTGGGTCTGCGCGGCGAGGGACGCGCGAGCGTGGTCGGCGACTACTGCGCGACCGGGATGCACGGCGGCGTGATGTACATCCGCGGCGCCCTGCGGGAAAGCTACCTCGGCAAGGAGGTCAAGCGATTCGAGATGGAGGACCAGGACGCCGCCCGGCTGCGCAGCGTGCTCGAGGACTTCGGTTCGACCTTCCAGATCGACGAGGACCTCATGGACTTCGGCCGCTACCACAAGATCATTCCCGTCAGCGCCCGGCCCTACGGGCAGCTCTACGCCTACTAACATGGAGGAACGCATGCGGTTCGCCTTTGCGGTCAGGAAACTGGACGGCCAGTTGAATGAAGCCATCGAACAGATCGGGCAATGCCAGCGGTTGTACCAGAAGGACGGCATCCATGAGCCGGCCCTGGCGGCGTCGCTCCAAGCGACCAGGGAAAGCCTCGAGAGCCTGCGGCGGTCCCTGTCGGGCATCGTCGCGGCCAATGAGCGCAAGTTCGACATGATCGCGTACCTGACCGAAGCCCTGAAAATGGAGCACGGAACGGTCAGCGAACTCCAGAGCTGCCTGCGCGTCATGCCGGAAAGCCCCGTGCGCGAAACCCTCCACCGGATGCTGCTCGAAGAAAAACAGCACGAAGAAGCACTGGTCAAGCGGATCGTCGACCTCGGCGGCGAGCCGCGGGTCGACCTCGAAATCCCCCCGCGGCCCACCAGCCTGTCGATCGCCGATCTGCTCGACCAGCACCGCCAACGCGAACTGGCCACCCAGCGGCATTACGAACTGGGCCTTTCGCGATTCGAGGAGCCGGAATTCCAGTGGATTCTGGGCCAGTTGAACATCGAGGAAAAAGAACACCTGAAAAAACTTGACGAACTGCTTGGCCATGTGGTACAAAAAGATGAGACGGCGGCATTGGTCCCGCACGAGCTGCGGGAAATCACGTGGGTGGACCCGTATATGGGCGAACCCGGTGAGCGGCCTTGGATTGAGTAAGGGCCATTAATAATTTGTAGTTCCGAGAGGACATAGACCTCCTCTTTTCTCAGTGTTTCGATGGGAGGGGCAAGGCATCCGCCTTGCCCCCCGCTTTTTTTACGGACAAGCGGTTGGATCGCCCGGGGAATCCTCAATCTTAACTTATAGTTATGGCCTTTGAGTGATATACCTCCTGCCTCAAAGTCCTCGCCGGTCCCTTGCACCATCGCGGAAAACTCTTGCCTTTGTCGCCGGGAACCGGTATCCATGGATCCATATTGTTAACAGTTAACAATATGATGATATGACAAATCAGCGGAGATACGGACGATGGCCAGAGTGCGAGCGGAAGAGCTGAGTAAGGTGCAAAAATGGGCGAAAGCGGTCACGGGAGCGGGCCGGATACAGCCGTTCGTGCGGATCGAATGCCGCAAGCAGGGGTTCGGGTCGCTGCAGTGGGGTCGGTCGATCATGCCGGGCCCGCTTCGGCTGGCGGGCAAGGAATATGACGCGGGGCTTGGGACGCACGCGGACAGCGAGCTGGTGGTTCGGAGTTCGGCTCCGATTCGACGTTTTTCAGCCGTGGCGGGCATTGACGACAATGCGCTGACGCGGGTAAACGACATTCGGATGGCGTTTTCGGTGGAGGCGGGCGGCAAGAAGGTCTGGTCAGCCGGGCCGCTGAAGGTCTCGGACGCACCGGCGCGGGTGGAGGTCGCGTTGGACGGGGCGCGGGAGTTCGTACTGAAGGTCCGGGAGGTCAACGGGGTGCTGCACGCCGCGCACGCGAACTGGTGCGCCGCGAAGGTGGAGACGGTGGACGGGACGGTGATCGAGTTGGGTCGTCCGTCGGCTGAGTGGCTCTATCAGGACGCGCCGGTGGATTTCCGGTACGGCGGGAAGCCGGCGGCGAACCTGCTGGGCGCGTGGGAGAAGCGGGTTGAGACTCGCGAGGCGGGTGACGGGGTGACGGTGTGCGAGACGCGTTGGCGGGATCCGGAGACGGGTCTGGAGTGCGTGCTGGAGATGAAGCATTTCGCCGATTTCGCGGCGGCGGAATGGGTGTGGCGGTTCAGGAACGGCGGTGGGAAGGACACGCCGATATTGGAGGACATCCGTGGCTTGGACGTGACGTGGCCGATGGGCGCGGCGCCGACGGTGCGGTATTCGCAGGGCTCGCTGTGCCGGATCGACGATTTCATCCTCAACGAGGAGACGATCGAGACGGGCAAGGCGCGGGAGTTCGTTACTGGCGGCGGGCGGTCGTCGCAGGCGGTGTTGCCGTTTTTCAATCTGATGGGCAAGGACGAAGGGCTGATCGTGGGCGTCGGCTGGACGGGTCAGTGGGCAAGCCGGTTCAGTTTTGACGGCTGCCTGGTCCGTGTCGAGGCGGGCATGGAGCGGACGCACCTGACGCTGCATCCGGGCGAGGAGATTCGGACGCCGCGGATGCTGATTCTGTACTGGCAAGGCGAGTCGATGCGCGGGCACAACGAGCTTCGGCAGTTCATTTTGAAGTACCACACGTACCGTCCGGACGGCAGGACGATTCCGGCTCCGATCACGACGTCGACGTGGGGCGGGATGAAATCGTCGTGCCACCTGGATCGGATCGCGGTGATGAAGGAGCACGGGCTGGATCACGATTACTACTGGATCGACGCGGGCTGGTACGGCCCGGCGGACAGCTACTCGCCGGATGAGTTCGAGGGCGACTGGTACAAGCACGTTGGGAACTGGTCGGTGAATCCGGCTGCGCATCCGAACGGTCTGCGTCCGCTGAGCGACGCGGCGAAGGACGCGGGGATGAAGTTCCTGCTGTGGTTCGAGCCGGAACGGGCGATTTGGGGCACTCCGTTGACCCAGGAGCATCCGGAGTGGTTCCTGGGCGAGAAGAAGGAGCTGATGACGGTTCTGCTGAATTTGGGCATTCCCGAGGCCCGGCGGTGGATCACCGATCTGATCGTGAGCAAGATCGAGGAGTTCGGCGTCGACTGTTACCGTCAGGACTTCAACATGGACCCGCTGGCGTTCTGGCGGTCGAACGACGCGCCGGACCGGGTGGGGATGACGGAGATTCGGCACATCGAGGGGCTGTATGAGTTCTGGGACGCGCTGCTGGCGCGGTGTCCGGGCCTGATCATCGACAACTGCGCGAGCGGCGGCCGTCGGATCGACCTGGAGACGATCGGACGGAGCATTCCGCTGTGGCGAAGCGACGTTCAGTGCTGGCCGAGCTTCGATACGACGGCGAGCCAGGTGCACACGCACGGGTTGGCGCACTGGGTACCGTGCAGCACGACGGGCGCGCAGATGCGTCCGGGCGACACGTACAACTTCCGCAGCGCGATGTGCACGGGGATTCAATTTCCGCTTTTTTCGTACGAGAAGAATCCGATCGATCCGAACTATCCGTGGGCGTGGCACCGGGAGCGGCTGGCGGAGATGCGGCGTGCGATTCCGTACTACTTCGGCGACTACTATCCGCTGACGGCGTGCTCGGTGTCGGCGGAGTTGTGGATGGCGTACCAGATGCACCGCGAGGATTTGGGCGAGGGGATTTTCGTGGCGTTCCGGCGTGAGAAGAGCCCGTTCCTGGCGGCGCGGTTCCCGCTGAGGGGTCTGGAGGCGAAGGCGACATACGCGTTCGAGGACGTGGACACCGGGCAGGTGGTCGAGCTTGGCGGAGAAGAGCTGATGACCGAGGGCCTGGAGACGCGGATGGACCGGCCGCGGGAGAGCCGGTTGATGTTCTACCGGAGGAAGTAGGCGGTACGGCCGGCGTAGCGTTTGCCACAAAATGGGGCATTCGGGCGGGTGGAACAGGAGACGGCTTTTGGGAGCAGGAACCACTTCTTGCGATCTGTCACACCGCCGCAGATCGTGATTGCCATAGGTCGCGGTGCGAGCTATCTCTATTGCCGACCGGAGTGGCGTCAGGGTGGACAGCCAGGTCGCACGCTGACGGCAACGGCGCGCCAGGTCGCAAAGAAAACGTGTGTTTTTGCGGGCGAAGACACACCCTACCGTCTGGATTCCCGTCTGCGCGGGGACGACACACAATGACGCGGCGATCCAGATGTGGAGGCATCACGGAAAGCTGATGGCGCCCCTTCTGGAAGCCGCATGCAATGACGGGCGTTTTGCACATGGAACTGCGTGGCGGGTTGGAGTCTTGTTATTCGGGCAGGTGGATGATTTCGGCTGAGGGTTGATCGGGCGAGGCGATCCGCAGGATGCCGACGGTGATGGGCAGCTTGAAGCGTTTGGGTCCGGCGCTGCCGGGATTGAAGTAGAGGACGCTGCCTTTGCGTTGGACGGCGGGCCGGTGGGAATGGCCGTAGATGACGACGTCGAGGCGCAACTCGGCTGGGTCGAGTGCCATATGGTCGAGGTCGTGGATGGGGTAGATGCGCAGGCCGGCGAGTTCGATCAGTTCGTGCGGGCGGAGGTTGGCGGCCCACGGGCCGCGGTCGGTATTGCCGCGAACGGCGGTGACGGGAGCGATCCGCCGGAGCTCGGCCAGGACGTCGGGCGAACCGACGTCGCCCGCGTGGATGACGTGCTCGACGCCGCGAAGGGCGTCGAGGGCCCGCGGGCGGAGCAGGCCGTGCGTATCGGAGATGACGCCGATGATCGTCCGGGCCGAATCCGTCATCCGCGGTCCATCGCCCCTACTTGAAGGTGATCTTGAGCGTCGCGATGGCGTGCGGGGCGAGTTTGACGTTGATTGCGCCCTGGACCACGCGGGCTGAGGAGTCGTCGTCGGCGGTTTCGAGGAAATCGACTTGGACGGCCTTCACGGGCTTGCCGAAGAGTTTCGGATCGAAGGCGATTCGGGCCTGTGCGGGCTTGCCATCGGTCTCGAAGAGGCGAACGACCAAGGCGTCGTCGCCGTCGGCCTTCTTGATCGAGGAGAGGACGACGTTGTCCGGCTGGAGCTTGACGCCGTCGGTGGCGGCGGGGAAACGGCCGTCGTGGGCATCGGCTCCGACGGGCAGGAGCGGATGGTTGAACGCGGCGCCGATGCGTACGAGATCGGACGCGGCGAGCTTGCCGCCATGAGGCATGACGGCGAGTCGCATCTGATGCTCAGCGATTTCGGGCAGCGGATCGGGCTCGTAGGACGAGCGGATGAGGGTCAGCCGCAGCGTGGAGCCGTCGAGCGAGTGGCCGTGCTTGCAGTCGTTCAGGAGGGCACAGCCGGCGGCGGTCTTGCCGGATTTGCCGGCGGGGCTGCCGACCACGTCGGCCCAGCGGAGGGCGGGAACCTCTTCGCCGGCGTTCAGCGAGCGTTCGATGGAGCCGAACGGGATTTCGTAGGAGGCTTTGGCCTTATCGAGGGCCAGCGGCATGACGAACCGCAGGGCGGGCGTGCCGATGTCCGGGCCGCCGCGTTCGAGCCAGAAGGCGCTGATGGCGGCTTCGAGCCACGGCTGGCCGGCTTTGAGGGACCAGGTCAGCGTGATGGTCGAGTCGTTGACTTTCGCTTTGGCTTCGAACGAGGCAACATACGGCCCGCGGTGGACCGGCTGGAAGGCGAGGAGCTCGATCGGGCAGATGCGTTTTTGGGGCGGATGGATGACCCAGGAGGACATCGGGCCGGGCCGTTCGAGGACGTATTCGAGCAGGCCCAGCGGGTTGTCGCGATCGGCCAGGTCGGTTTTGGACGCTTTGTCGATGAGTTTGACGATGCCGCCGGTGACCGGGTCGAATTCGACGAGCAGGTATTCGTTTTCGATGGCCCAGTCGCCGATGACGTCGGGCCGGTTGACGACGGTGCGATGGTGGGCCTTGACCGGCGGTTTGGGCAGTTCGGCTGAGCCTTCCTCGACGGCGAGCGCGGCATAGCCGAGCGGCCCGACGCGGACCGGCAACGCCAGATCGACGTGTTCGTGGGCCCAGTAGTGGCCGTGGCCGACCCGCTGGGCGGGAATGGTCTTGCCGTCGGGCGTGCGGACGCGGAAGACCTTGTCTCGCATGTCCTCGCCGCCGGCATCCCAGATGGAAACAGTAATCACCTGGTCGCGGTCCGAGCCGGTGGGATTGAAGACGACGAACGGCCGAGGGCCGGCGGCGATGTGTCCGGCGACGGAGAGTCCGCCGTCGTAGGTTCCGCGACCGACGCCGGCGCCCATCGCGATCGACTCGAGCGACGGCGGCACCGGAGCGGTTTCGCCGGCGGCGAAGGAGGTGTCCACGTGGCGGGCGATGGCCCGCAGCGAGTTGGTCTTGACCATGCTCGCGGTGGCGGCGGCTTTCTGGTAGAGCCCTCGCTGGTAGTGGCGGGTGGCGGCGACGCCGGAGCCGGGCAGGATGTCGTGGAAGTGTCCGAACAGGACGTTGATCCACGCCTCGCGCAGGTCGGCTTCGGGATAGTCGCGGCCGAGGGCGGTCCAGGCGAGCGAGCCGGCGATTTCGGCGTCGATGAGCTGGGCTTCGCCGTAGCGGTTGGCCTGCTTGATCAAGGCCTGCGAGGTGTAGCAGCCGGTGAACTCGAAGTTCAGTTCGCCTTCGAAGACCGGCAGCTTGGAGCCGCCCTTTTCGAGCGTCGCGTAGTAGTCGCGGGTGGTGTTGAGCTTGAAGTTGGGATAGATCGGCCAGGCGTTCATCTCACGGGCGTAGAGGATGTCCTTGCGGGTGGGCCCGCCGCCGTGGTCGCCGACGCCGTAGACGTTGAGGGAATCCTTGAGGCCGGTTTTTTTGCAGAACGCCAGCATGGTTGCGGCGTTGTGAGGGCCGATGTGGTTGTTGTACCAGACGGTCTCGATGTTGACCAGGATTCGCCGGCCGTCGGGCCCCTTCCACCAGAAGACGGGCGGTTTTTCGAACGCGCCGCCGCGGCACATGTAGTAGCGGGTGACGCCGCCGCGGGAGACGATCGAGGGGATGGTGGCGGCGTGGCCGAAGGTGTCCGGTTCCCAATCGAGTTGGATATCGGCGGCTGAGAGGCCCATGTGTTCGCGAAAGAAGCGGCGGGTGTAGAGCAGGTGTCGGGCGAGGCTTTCGCCGGCGGCGATGTTCTTGTCGCCCTCGACCCAGTGGACGGCGGCGACTTCCCAGCGGCCCTCGGCGACCCGCTGTTTGATCTGCTCGAAGAGCTCCGGGTGGTATTGGCGGGCGATCTGGTAGACCGAGGCCTGGCTTTGGGTGTAGCAGAAATCGGGGAACTCGTCCATGAGCTTCAGGACGGTGGTGAAGGTGTCGTTGGTGACGGCGACGGTCTCGGGCCAGGACCACATCCAGTTCATATCGATGTGGCCGTGGCCGGCGCAGTGGATGGTGTACTGCTTGGCGACCTCGCCGATGGGGGCGAGGATTCGTTCGGCGCGGGCGATGGCGTCGGCGAAGGCGTCGAAGTTGCCGGACCCGATGGGCTTGCGAACCGTCTCGCAGGCCTGGTCGATGAGCTTGCGCCACCTGGCGGCCTGGGGTTTGTGGAGGTCGCAGAGGCCTTCGGCGAACTCGATTTCGGAGAGGATTCGTTCGGCGGCGAACTGGCGTTCGGCGACGAGGGAGGCGAGGGCGGACTTGAGCTGGTCGCGTTTGGGATCGTTCATCTTCTTCGGCTCCTGTGGAGTTCCGTCAATGGTCATGAGTTTGCGGCGGGTCGAGGCGACCCGTCGTCGGTAAATAACCCAAGCAGACTATCGGCAGAAGCGGTGCGTTTCAAGGGAAAAGAGGCGATGCGCGGGGTTGCTGCCGCTTGGAAGGCCAAGTTGTACCGGGTGTCTACGTTTATCGTGGAAACCGCTGGTGTATCTCCGGCAATTGGGGGAACGTCCCGTGCGGGAGGGTCTGGTACCAGTAGGCGGTGCTGGCGATGTCGTCGGTCAACGGCTGGAATGTGCCATCGGGCCACCAGCCGAGGGCCTGAATGGTGACCTTCAGATCCCGCTTGAATCGGATCGGGTCGAGGATGTGCCAGCGGTAGAGGCCGTGGCGCGGCACCTTGCCTTCGCCTTTGTCCCACGTCGGATAGCCCAGGTACGGCGTGGCGTAAGTATCGCCGAAACACCAGGCGCCGCCGAAGTAGTCCTCGGTACCGGTGCCGCAGATGGTCGGGTATTCGTCGTCGCCGTCGATGAAGAACTTGATCTCGCCCTCGCCCCACCAACCGTTGGACATCTGGGTCCAGGCCAGGTAGGTGCCGACGTAGTGGCCGCGGCCGGTGACGCCGTCGAGTATGGTGTGTTCGGGAAGCTCCCGCGTGGTCAGGCTGCGGCGGTGCTGGACGTGTAAGAGGGCGGCCTGTTCGGGTACGTCGGTCAGGGCGTAAGTGATCTGGTAGAAGAAATGCGGCACATCCTGGTGGGATTGGTTTTCGACGGTGATCTTCGCGCGTTGGCGGAACGGCATGGGCCAGTAGCAATTCATGCCGCCGGTGGGGTTGACAGCGACGGGAATCGAGCCGAACCTGGCCCGCATGCCGTGGCCGCAGCAGAAGAAATCGCCCAAGGGCGTCTCGACGCAGGGAGTCTTTTCGTCGTCCCAGTACATCCGCAGCACGCAGCCGGTCAGGGCCTCGGGGACGACGGCGATCCAGATGTGCTGGATGACGCCGGGCCCTTTGATGTCGGCGAGGACGGCGATTTCGCCGGCCTTGACGGCCATGCAGGCCCGGGATTTCCAGCCCTTGCCGAGCCGCCGGCCGGGATCGCCGGACGCGGGTTCGGCCATGGCGCCGCCGCCTTTGGAACCGTCGGGGTTCTCGGCTGAGATGGAACGAGTTTCGGCGTCGGAGAGCATGGGAATGGCGCCCAGACCGAAGTTCAGACCGAATGGAAGCGACATGGGAGTTTCTCCACAGGAGGTTCGGGGTTGTCCTAAGCAAACATGGCTATCCCGCGCCCTAGCCGAGATAGCCATGTAGCTGGAACCGGTCATACCGTTGGCAGTCGGTGCTGGCCGGTTCAAAAAAGGCACCCTCACCTGACCCAGCGGCGCCGACGGTATGACATGATATTTTTATTACGGATATATTAACGTTACCGCACTTATACGTATAAGTCTTTAGCGCGGATTGCGAACTTTTAGCGCGGATGACGGATTTGGTTGGCGAGCGTTCCATTATTCGCAACGGGGGGCGGCGGTTGGCGCGGCGGACAGGGGTTGGTAAGATGCGGGCATGGCTGACGGGATCGGCAGCGTCAATCCGTACTTTCGGGTGGCGGTGAACCAGCGTTGTCCGGCTGGGTATCGACTGGGACGGCGGGTGATTCTGGACCACTATCTGGCGTGCGTGGCCGAGGGGACGCTGCTGGTCGAGATGGGCGGGCGGACGGAGGAACTGGAGGCGGGGACGTTTCTGTTGATCGAGCCGGGGGCGGAGCATG
>JAAYCJ010000016.1 GCA_012729815.1 Phycisphaerae bacterium
CCGGGTCGCCACACGGCGTGGCGAGCTTGCCATGACCATGCCCATCGCCTGCTTCGAGGCGATCAGCAAGGGCGCCGAGACCCGTACGCCGGAGAAGACCGAAGGCTGAGTTGGTGGTGACATCCGGGCGTTGGGATGATATGCTGGGGACCGGCGGTCACAGCGAGGGAGTCCCCACTTCGAGCGTCGCCGAATTCGCCACCGCTCGCGCCGCGTACGTTGTCGAGCACGTGGAGATTCGGATCGACTAAGAGCCGGCAAGGGCGGTGATGATCTGCGGGTCGGCGAGGACGGCCTGCCACGGGCCGGATCGCGGAGCTTCGAGGGTGATGCGGCGGTCGGTTTCGGCGATGACTTCCTGGCGGACCCAGAGGGTCTCGGCGGGCATGCGGTCGGCGACGCGGTCGGCCCACTCGACGGCGACCAGGCAGTCCTTGCGTTCGAGGATTTCATCCCAGCCGAGCGGGTCAAGTTCCTGGCCGCTGGTGAGGCGGTAGGCATCCACATGGACAAGCGTCACGCCGTCACCGTACTCGCAGATAATCACGAACGTGGCTGAGCAGATGCTTCGCTCATCGACAGACAAGCCACGGCCGAGCCCTTTGACGAACTCGGTCTTGCCCGCTCCGAGCTGTCCGACCAGGCCGATTACCGCAGGCAGTTGCACCCGGCGGGCCAGCCGGCACGCCAGCTCCCGCGTCTGCTCCGGGCTATGGGTCTGGACGGTCAAGCGATCGGTCACAAGCCCCCCTGCTACCTGATGAGGTCCGACAGGTTGAACGGACGAATCCGCACGGCGATGATCGTCACGGCGACGGCGGCGGCGAACAGCGTGTGCGGCCAGGTGCGGCGCTTGAGGGCCAGGGACATCTCAGCCTTCCCGGACGCCCCGCCGTTGGGCTGTCGCTTTGCGCCTTCGAGTTTGCGATAGCACAGGGCCAGCCGCCCGGCGACGCTCGTCCACGGCAGAACCGCCAGGATCAGCACCATGGTCGCCACGTGGCCCAGGAAGCAGCCCAGCATCACCGCCACCAGCCGTTCGCCTCGTTGCCAGAAACCGACCGAGCAATCGTCGAGTTCCTTCTCCGCCCGGGCCTTGATGTAGCTGATCAGAACGGCGTTGGTCATCGCCAGCAGGGCCAGAACCTGGAACGTCACGTTCTCCACCCGGCCGAACGCGATGGCGATCGCCCCGAAGATCGCAATGTCCGAGACACGGTCCATCGTGCTGTCGAGAATCCCGCCGAAGGCCGTCTTGAGATTGCCCACCCGGGCCACCGCCCCGTCCAGCATGTCCATCGCGCACGCGCCGAACAGCCACAGCCCAGCCCAGAACGGAGCGGGCGGCCGGACCTGGTCCCACGTCTGATCGGCCCCTGCCGCCAATTGCCACGCCGCTCCAAGCGTCAGCAGCATTCCCAGAACGGTCAGAACGTTCGGCGAGACGCCGAGACGCACAAGGATCCGGGCCAGAGAATCCCTCGCCGTCGCGATCGGATCGGCAAAGACTCTAGCCGCCAGATGCCGGCTGCGTGGTTGTATTGCGCTGGTTCCCATCTTGTTGCACCCGGTCCCTCGGCAGAATGCCGATCAGCTTGAACAGGTAATTCGTCTGCCCCACGTGCACCGACAGCTTCGCCGCCATACCCGCGGTCAGCCGGACGTGCGGCGGAATCTCGGTGAGCCGCGCCTTGACCAGGATCGTCCCGTCGCCGCTGCCCTGCGGGTTGACCACCGGCGAAACCCAGTAGACCTCGCCGTTGATCACGCCATAGTCGATCTCGGGATAGGCGCTGAGCACAACCGAAGTCGACTGGCCGGTCTGAAGATAGCGGACGTGCCGCTCGGGCGCCCGCGCCACGACCTGGTGATACCTGTCGTCGAAGATCTGGCCGAGCACTTCGTCGGCGTCGACCACCCGGCCGATACCCAGCGAGTGCAGCACGATCACGCCGTCCAGCGGCGCGGCGACGCTGCGGCGGGTCAGTTCGCCGCGGGCCCGTTCGAGTTCCGCTTCGAGCATGTTGATCTTCTTCCGCTGAACGTCGAGCATCGCCTCGCGCATCGCGGTGCGGTCGACGGCCAGACGGTCGCAGACCGCGCTGGCCAGATCGTAGGCGGCCTTGGCCTGGTTGAACTCGGTCTCGCTGGCCACCAGTTGCTCGTGGAGGGTCGAGACCCGCTGGTACTCGCGCTCAGCGTCGGCAAGCTGGATGCGGGCGTGCGTCAGCTCGCGGTCCTCCTGCTCCCGGTCGACCGCGAGTTTTCGTTCGAGATACTGGAGTTCCGCCGTCTGCTGCGCCAGCTCGCGCTCGCAGCGGACCACCTCCGACCGCTCCACCTCGCACGAAAGCCTCAGGATCACCTGCCCCTCGGTAACCCGGTCGCCCGACTCGAGCAGGATCGCCTCGATCGGGCCCTTGCTGCCCGCGCGGATCACCGCGTCGCGGGCCGAGAGGATATTGCCGTACGAAGCGACGTAGAAGTTCGTCGGTATGAAATACAGGGCCGCCGGAATGGCAACCGCGATCAGTCCCGTCCCCGCCAGAATCCGCTTTCCCCATCCGGACCGACCCGCCCCCGCGGGCTTCCGCTCTGCTTGCTCAGCCATCGCCGTTCCACCAGACTCTTTCCCTCACGTCCAACCGCCGACCGACGGCGGTCGCGACGCTTTGAGCTCATCAGCACCCGGCGAACCTGCCGAAAATAGGGCAAGGGGCCGATGCGCCGATTTCATGACCAAAATACTGCAGCTTGTATCGACATTCCAGATCAAAACCGACACAAAATGGCTGGCCCGACTGCTGCCGGCCATCGATCGCAACCGATTCGAGCTGACCGTCGCGGCATTTTACGACGACGGTCCGGCTCGGGCCCAGTTTGAACGACATGGGATCGCGTGTCGCCTGCTCGGCGTGCGATCGGCGTGGGATGGCCGGTCGCTGGTCTCGCCTTTACGGCTGATCGAACGGCTGAGGCCCGACCTGGTCCACACGCACTTGCTGCGGGCGGACCTGTTCGGCGGCCTGGCCGCGGCGATGACCGGCACGCCGCTGGTCTCGACGGTCTACGCCCACGGCCCCTACCGCCGCCAGTACCGCCGGCCCGGCCTGGATGCCCTCCTGGACCGGCTGACCGTGCGGCTGCCCGATCGGATCGTCGCGGTTTGCCGCGATATCAAATTGGACTTGGTCAGGCGTCTTGGCGTTCCCGATTGCCGAGTCGCGGTCATCCACACGGGCATGGACCCGCTGGAGACCGCGCCGGCCGACGTTGACCGCGTTCGGCGGCAGTATGACCTGCCTTCGGACCGGCCGGTCGTCATGGTCCCAGCCCGCCTGAGCTACGAAAAGGGTATCGACACCCTGCTGCGGGCGGTCAGGGCCTTCCTGGACCGCGGCGGACGGGCGGCGTTCCTGATCGCTGGAACGGGCGCCCTTGAGACCGAGTTGCACAACCTGGCCCAGCGTCTGGACCTACAGCCGCACGTGCGGTTCCTCGGCTTCGTGCATGACATTGAGCTGCTTCTGGCGGCGGCGGACCTCGTTGTCCTACCGTCGTACTCCGAGGGCCTGCCCAACGCCGCACTCGAGACCTTCGCCGCGGCCCGGCCGCTGGTCGCCTCAGCCGTCGGCGGGATCAACGACCTGGCCGAATACGATCCGCGGGCCATCGTGCGGGTCGAACCGGGCCGACCGCTTGATCTGGCCGATAGAATACTAGAGGTGCTCCGCAGCCCCAGCCTCGCGGCCGACCTTGCCGACCGAGGATTACGTATAATTAAGCGGAACCTTGCGACCGCCCGTGTAGCGGCAGAGTATGAACGACTATACGTTTCACTGTTACAATCTGAACCCTAGCCATACCAAGGCGGATGCGTTCGTCGAATTCGACGGCTATCGGATCTGGAACCTCGGGGCTGCGCGGTTCGTCAATGAACTGGCCGCCCGGGCACAGGCTCGTCGCCCGACGCGCGCATTCTATTTAAACGCCTGGACTTATGTGCTGGCCGCGTCCGATAAGGCGTTTCGCCAAACGATCCGGACCGCGGATATCCTGTATCCCGACGGGATCAGTGTTACCGGGGCGTGCCGTCTGGCCGGGGTTGGCAGGCCCGCGCGGATGACCGCGGGCGACTTTTTCGAAGATTTTTGCCGGACCGCCCAGGACGCGAGGCTGAAGGTCTACTTCCTGGCGGGCAAGCCGTACGTGATCGACCGGGCGATGCTTCGCCTGCGGTCACGGTTCCCACGGCTGGAGATCGTGGGCCATCATCACGGCTATCTGGGTGAGAGGCCCGAGTTGACCGATTTTGTGATCGGCGAGATCAACCGCCGTCGGCCGGATGTGCTGGTGGTGGGCATGGGCTCGCCCAAGCAGGAGAGTTTCGTTGCCCGTCACAGCGGGCGGCTGGATGTCCCGGTGGTCTGGACCGTTGGAGCGATGCTGGACTACGTCGCCGGGACCGAACGGCTGGCCCCGCGCTGGGTCGGGCGGGCCGGTCTCGAGTGGCTCTATCGGCTCTGGCAGGACCCAGCGGGCAAGTGGAAGCGGTATCTCTTAGGCAACGCGGAATTCGTGGCCCGCGTATCGGTGGCGGCGATCAGGGAGAGGGTGAGAGTGTAATGAGTACAGCTTATAAGCTCGACTACAGCGGCGGGATCGGCCCGACGCTGGCCATGCCGCTTCGCCTGCCGGAGCAGTACAACCCGGATGGCTGGACACACCTGCATGTCTGGCCCGCGTCAACGTGGAACGAGGTCCTGCGCCGGACGATCGACGTCGCGGGCAGCATCGTCCTGCTTCTGCTGACGCTGCCGGTCATGGCGGCCGCCATCCTGGCCATCCGTCTGACCAGCCGCGGGCCGGCTGTCTTCAGGCAGGTCCGCGCCGGCCGGTACGGTCAGCCGTTCGTCATGTACAAATTGCGCACGATGCGCCATAACGCCCCGCACTTGCGACTCGCCGAGCAGGACGAAGGGCGTAACGGCCCAGCCTTCAAGCTCCGCAACGACCCGCGCGTGACCCACATCGGACGGCTGCTGAGAAGGACCAGTATCGACGAACTGCCGCAACTGCTCAACGTGCTGCGCGGCGAGATGTCGCTGGTCGGACCGCGGCCGCTGCCGCTGCACCAGGTGCGACTCGAAACGCTGTCGGAACGGGCGAGAATCTCGGTCAAGCCGGGCCTGACCGGCCTCTGGCAGGTCTCCGGCCGGGCCGACATCCCCTACGACGAATGGGTCGAACTGGACCTCTACTACGTCCAGCACCGCTCCATCCGCCTCGACCTGCAAATCCTCCTCAAAACCATCCCCGCCGTCCTGACCTGCCGCGGCGCGTACTGAGCCTTCACCCAAGTTCCGCACGGAACACGCGGACTGCGCGGGAAGGCGGTCCGGCCTCCAGATGTGGACTTGGTCTTGTCTATCCCGCTACGCAGTCTCTCCACGCGGTCACCTGATAGTGGCGGATTTTCGTTAAGTTGCGCTTGCAATGTCTGTTTGGGGGGGCTAAAATCAGGGTTTTCCATGGCTTGCAGGATGATGGGCGGCGAAGGCCGCAGCCGGGGCGTCTGCCCCTAACCGCCCTGCATAAAACAGCTTACAGGAGCTCGGCAAATGCCTAGAGAGTGCTACTTCACGGGTAAGAAGACGACCGCGGGCCGGACCATTTCCCGTCGCGGCAAGGCCAAATACCTCGGCGGCGTCGGTATCAAGACCACCGGGATCGAGAAACGCACGTTCAAGCCGAACATCCAGACGGTTCGGGCGGTCATCGACGGCAAGCCGGTCCGGATCAAGGTCTCGGCCAAGGCCATCCGCATGGGCCTGGTCGAAAAGCCGCTCAAGCGGAATTGGAAGCCCCAGCCGACTGAGGCCGCCAGCGAGTAGGCAATCGGTACACCGATCAAGGGCACCTCTGTCGTGCCCTTTTTCTTGCGCCGCGTATTAACTGGTAGTCCATTTTTTGGAATAATAGTCCCTACGGCCCAAGTCGAGGAGAGCGCGATGAATCTGGTGGAACTGGCGATCCGGATCAAGGGGCTCCGCAAGGCGCGGGAACTGACGCTGGAGGAACTGGCTGGGCGAACGGGGTTGACCGGGAGCATGTTGAGTAAGATTGAGAATTTCCGGGTCACCCCGTCCCTACCGGGGCTGTCGCGGATCGCCGAGGGGCTGGGCGTGACGCTCTCGGAGCTGTTCGAGGGACTCGACGAGCGGCCCAAACTGACCGTCGTGAAGGCAGACCACCGGCGGCGGCTCTCGCGTGACGACTCGCCGTGGATCTACTGGTCGCTGGCGGCTGGGCCCAGCGGACGGGTGATGGATCCCTTCATGATTGAGATTCCGCCGGGCGAGCAGCGGCGCGAGGCCGCCGCCCACGAGGGCGAGGAGTTCATGCTCGTGCTCGAAGGACCGGTCGATTACGTCTACGGCTGCGAGACGCACCAACTGGAGACCGGCGACAGCGTCTACGACGTCGGTAACGAGGTGCATACGCTGGTCAACCGGTCGGACCATACGGTACGGCTGATGGTGGTGTACTGCAATCCCAGGTAAGAAGGGCCGCTGGTCGCGACGATGTCGGGCTGGCGTTTGGTTATGGACCGAAGCATCCTGTTTGCGTTGTGCAGCCTCCTGTTCGCCGGGGTTAATGACCTGGTCTTCAAGAAACAGGCGACCAGCGGGTACGGCCGCGGCCAGTACATGTCGATCGCCGGAGTGGTCTGGGCGGCGTTCTTCGTGGGGTGGGGCTTGATTCACGGGCGTACCGACGTGGCCTGGCAGGCGATCGCCTGGGGCGCAGCCGCGGGCACGTTATCCGTGTCCGCCAACTACCTCCTGATCGCCAGCCTTCGCCAGCTCGACGCCAGTGTCGGAGCGACGATCTACCGCTTGAACATGGTGGCCGCCGCGCTGATTGCGGTGGTGTTCCTCGGCGAGCCGTTGGGAGCGGTCAAGTCGCTGGGACTGACCGCCGGTGCGGCGTCGGTGGTCATGTTCTCGCTGGGCAATGGAAAAAAGTCGCTGCGCAGCGTGTTGACCGGGGCGATGATGATGGTGGTCACCGCCTCGCTGCTGCGGGCGTTGATGGGAATCACCTACAAGCTGGCGACCAGCGACTTTGCCGAACTGCAGGCGGCGGGACACGGTTCGCAGGACGAGTGGTTTCTGGCCGTTCAGGGCGGCATGTGGATGGTCGTCGGCTTTCTGTGTTCGGCGAGGTTCGAGGGCCGCCCACGCCTGACCGCCGGCAATGTCGTCTACGGGACGCTCAGCGGGCTGCTGATCTGCGGGATCGTGCTCTTTTTCGCATGGGCGCTGGCGGCCGGCCAGGCCAGTGTGGTGATCCCGATCGCCCAGATGAGCTTTCTGGTAACCGCCGTGCTGTCGCTGCCGGTGACGCGGGAGAAGCTCTCCGGCGCCAAAGCCGCCGGGCTGGGTCTGGCCGTGGCGGCGATCCTGCTGCTAAGCCGAACGTGAGAGCGGCACGGAACACGCGGGAGAAGACCATCCCTGAAGACCGGCGGAGATACAAAAAGCGGCGTCTCCGCGTGGGAAACGCCGCTTCGTGACAATCCAAATCCTGGGCCGCTATTCGGCCTTCTGCTCGCTTTGCGATTCCGGCTCGGCTGAGGCTTCCTCAGCCTTGGCTGCGGGCTTCTTGCCCTTGAGCAGACCGGCGGCGAACTGCTCGCGCATCTGGGTCTTCCTGCGGCGGCTGCCGCCGGTGCGCGTCCGCTTGGTCTTTTTCTCCACCGTCGGATCGACCAGCTCGAGGTAGACGGTCGGCCCGCAGTCGCCCAGCCGCGGCTTGGGCAGGTGGATCACCCGCGTGTAACCGCCGGACACGTTGGCGTACTTCGGAGCGATCTCGGAGAAGACCTTGGCGACCAGGCGCGGTGCTTTGACCACGCGGTAGTTTTTGTCGCGCTTCACGTCGGTCTCCTCGGCGTCCACGATGAACCGATCCTGGAGCATCGCGACCACCCGGCGGCGGGCGGTCAGGTCGCCCTTCCGCGCGATGGTGATGATCTTCTCGACGAACGGGCGGACGAACCGGGCCTTGGCCTCGGTCGTCTTGATCCGGCCGCTGATGAACAGGGCCGCGGCCAGGTTGCGCCGCAGGGCCCGTCGGTGGTCGGTATCGCGCGACAGTTTCTTTCCGGAAACCATATGTCTCATAGCGTCATTTCCTGTGGATGCTTAGGACTCCTGGGGCACGGCCATGCCGAGCGAGAGCCCCAGTTCGGACAGTTTACGTTTCACTTCCCGCAGCGAGGTCTTTCCGAAGCTGCGGACCTTCAGCAGGTCGGCTTCGCTGCGCACGACCAGCTCGCCCAACGTCGAAATGTTGGCCGCCTCCAGGCAGTTCGTGGCCCGGACCGACAGGTCCAGTTCCTGGATGCTCATGTCGAGCTTCTCCCGGAGCGCCTCGTCCATGCCGCCGCCGGCGGCTTCCTCTGCCAGGCCTTCAACCGTCGCCGTTTCGACGCCCAGCTCGCTGAGCTGGACGAACGGGTTCATGTGCTTCCGGAGGATCTTGGCCGCCTCGACCAGCGCCATCTCGGGGCTGATCGTGCCCTTGGTCCAGATCTCCATGACCAGCCGGTCGTAGTTGGTCTTCTGGCCGACCCGGGTGTCCTCGGTCTGGTAGCGGACCCGCACCACCGGCGAGAAGAGGGAATCGACCGCGATCACGCCGATCTCCTCCTCTTCCTGGGCGGCGATGTTCTCGGCCGCGGTCACGTAGGACCGGCCCGACTGCACCGTCATCTCCATGGTGAACTCGACGTCGTCGGTGAGCGTGGCCACGAGCTGATCCGCATTGACGATGGTGATCGCCGGATCGGTCTCGATGTCCGACGCCCGGATCTCGCCCTTCTTCTTGCGGCTCACCTTCATCGTCTTGGGGCCGTCGCCTTCCATGCGAATGATCAGCGACTTGACGTTCAGGATGATGTCGGTGACATCCTCGTAAACGCCGTCGATGGCCATGAACTCATGGGTTACGCCGGAGATCTTCACGAACGACACCGCCGCCCCCTCGAGGCTCGAGAGGAGGATTCGCCGCAGGGAATTCCCGACGGTGGTCCCAAAGCCGCGCTCGAAGGGCTCGATGACGAACCTTCCGTAGGTCGGCGTCGAAACTTCCTTATCTATGGCAACTTGTGAGGGTAGCTCCAACCCGCGCCAACGTACACGCATTAGCACGCCTCCGCACAAAGGGTTTGTTATCGACTGGACAACTCGACGATCAACTGCTCCTCGACCGGGATCTGGACGTCCTCGCGCGTGGGCAGTCCCTTGACGGTTGCTTCGAGTTTCCCGCGATCGATTTCGAGCCACGGCTGAATCTGCCGGTTCGGGTCCATCTCCAAGAACGCCTTGACCGCCTTGGCCGACTTCTCGGTCGGCTTCAGCGTGACGGCGTCGCCCGGCCGCACCAGGTAGCTCGGGCGGTCGATCTTACGGCCGTTGACGCGGATGTGCCCGTGGGTGATCAACTCCCGGGCCGCCTTGCGCGACAGCCCGAAGCCCACCTTGTAGAGCACATTGTCGAGCCGGCGTTCGAGCAGAACGAGCAGGTTGACCCCGGTGTTGCCCTTGAGCCGCTCAGCCATGCGGAAGTAGATCATGAATTGCCGTTCCAGCACGCCGTAGTAGCGCTTGACCTTCTGCTTCTCGCGCAGACGCACCGCGTACTCGCTGGACTTTCCTCGGCGCCACGAGTGCTGTCCGGGCGGGTTGTTCCGGCCGGGGCGTTCCATGGCGCACTTGGCGGTGTGGCAGCGAATCCCCTTCAGGAGGAGCTTGATGCCTTCTCGCCGGCACTGACGACAGGATGGTCCTGTGATTCTACCCATGTCTCTATTCACTCACTTTATCAAGGTTCACTCGGTTATCGTCAAACACTAGACGCGCCTGCGCTTGGGAGGCCGGCAGCCGTTGTGCGGCAGCGGCGTGATGTCCTCGATCGACTGGATCCGCAGCCCGGAAGCCTGAAGGGCGGAAATCGCCGACTCGCGGCCGGAACCCGGGCCCTTGACCTTCACCTCCAGCTCGCTGACCCCGTACTTCTTGGCCGTGCTGGCCACCTGGTCAGCGGCCCGCTGGGCGGCGAACGGCGTGCTCTTGCGGGCGCCCTTGAAGCCGGCCGCTCCGGCCGAACCCCAGCAGAGCACCTCGCCGTTCATGTCGGTGATCGTGATGATCGTATTGTTGAACGTCGCTTTGATGAACGCGATCCCGCGAGGCACGTTCCGCCGGATCTTCTTCTTGCCTGGAGCCTTTTTAGCCACGATGCATCTCCTTCACGCCTTTCTTTCCGGCAACCGTCTTGCGCGGGCCCTTGCGGGTGCGGGCGTTCGTCCGCGTCCGCTGGCCGCGGGCCGGCAGCCCGCGCCGATGCCGCAGACCCCGGTAGCAGCCGATGTCCCGCAACCGGGCGATATTCTGCGCGACCTGGCGGCGAAGCTGCCCTTCGGTCACGTGGGCCCGGTCGATGATCGACGAGATCATACTGATCTGCTCGTCGGTCAGCTTGTTGGCCCGGATGTTCCCGTCGATGCGGGCCTCCTCCAGGATCTGCCGGGCCGTCTTGGGCCCGATCCCATAGATGTATCGCAGCGATACCTCTATGTGCTTGTCGTCCGGAATTTCCACGCCTGCTACGCGAGGCATATATCTAACTCCTTACGTCAAAGATAGTTACCAGCGACACCCGCGGCGTCCCCGCGTCACTTGCCCTGGCGCTGCTTGTGCCGCGGGTCGGTGCAGATCACCCGGACCACGCCCTTGCGGCGGATGATCTTGCAGTTCTCGCAAATTCGCTTGACCGAACTTCTGACTTTCATGACCACTGCTCCCGTACGTCTATCCGCGTGTGACGATCCGACCTCGGGTCAGATCATACGGCGAAATCTCGACAACGACCCGGTCACCGGGCAAAATCCGGATGAAGTGCATCCGCATCTTGCCGCTGACGTGGGCCAGAACCTCGTGCTTCTTCTCGCCTATGTTGATCTCCACCTTGAACATCGCGTTCGGCAGAGCATCCTTGACCACACCTTCGACTCTGACGGCGTCCTGTTTGGCCATCGTTCCTTCCCTAGGGCTTGCGGCCCGGTTGTCCGTCGGTCAAGACGGAAGCCCCGTCCCGGGTGATCGCCACCGTATGCTCGAAATGCGCCGAAGGCTTCCCGTCGCGAGTGACGACGGTCCAGCCGTCCGAGGCATATCGCACGTCGGCGGACCCCATGTTGACCATCGGCTCGATCGCCAAGACCATTCCCGGTTCAAGAATTATATCATTCCTTAACAAGTCCGAGGATACAAAGTTCGGTATCTTCGGGTCCTCGTGCATTTCCGTCCCGATCCCGTGCCCGACAAAGTCGGTCACCACCGCGAAACCGGCCTTCTCCACGTGCGTCTGCATCTTCGCGGCCACCTGACTCCACTTTCCGCCCGGCACGATCGTCTCGATCGCCAGCGCCAAGGCCTCGACCGTCACGTCCATCAGCCGCTGCACCTTCTCACTCACCCGCCCTACCGGACAGGTGGTCGCGGCGTCGCCGCAGTAGCCCTGATAGCGAACTCCGCAGTCGATGCTGATGATCTGTCCTTCTTCGAGCACCCGTTTCTCGCTCGGAATGCCGTGCACCACCTCGCCGTCGATGCTCGCACAGATGCACGCCGGAAACGGATACCCGGCCCGCGGGTTCGGCACCCCTCGAAAGAGGGCCTGCGCCCCGAGCTTCCGGATCATCGCGTCGGCCTGCTCCTCCAGCGCTCCCGTCGAAACGCCCGGCTTGACCAGCGTCCGCAGATGCTCCAACACCTCGTGCACTATGTGTCCGGCCCGGCGCATCCTCTCAATCTGGATGTCGCTCTTGAGTTTGATCGCCATTCGGGCCTCAAATCTACTTGTCAACGGTACTTCGCTTCAGCTCGTGTTCGATCTTCTTCTGAATGTCGCCGATGTCGCCCTCGGCGTCGATCTCCCTCAGCAGTCCCGCCTGGCGGTAGTAGTCCTCCAGCGGCTGGGTCTGGCGGCGATAGACTTCCAGACGATTGCGGACCACCTCTTCGCGGTCATCCGCCCGCTGAACCACCGCCGTCCCGCAGGCGTCGCAATGCGTGCCGTCGGCGGGCGGGTTGGCCTTGGCGTGGTAGACGCGCCCGCACTGCGGGCAGCTCCGCCGGCCGGCCATCCGCTCGACGATCGTCTCGTCGCCCAGGCTCAGGTCAATCACCGCGGCGATCCGCTCGCCAATGCCCCGCAGGGTCTGATCCAGATCCTGCGCCTGGCTGATGGTCCGCGGAAAACCATCCAGCAGCAGGCCCTTCTCGCCCGAGGTCAGTTCCTCGCGGATGCGATTCAGGACCACCTGCGTGACCAGCTCGTCCGGCACCAGTTGGCCGGAGTCCATATACTGCGTGACCTTGCGGCCCAGCTCCGACCCGGCGGCCCGCTCAGCCCGCAGCATGTCGCCGCTGGAAAGATGTACCAGGTTGTACCCGTCGACCAGGCGCTTGGCCTGCGTGCCCTTTCCTGCCCCGGGCGGTCCGACCAGAATGACATTCAAATGCTTAGCCATGCGCGCCCTTGATCCTTCCACCGCCGCTGGCCGACAGGAAACCGGGGTAATTCCGCATCATCAGGTTCGCCTCGATCCGCTGGACCAGGTCCAGTATGACCGAGACCACGATCAGGAGTCCGGTGCCGCCCAGGAACGTCGAAATCCCGAACGGAATGCCGATCCACCGGGCCACCAGGGACGGGATCACCGCGATCAGCGCCAGAAACGCCGCACCCGCGTAGGTGATCCGTTCCATCACGCGCTCCAGGTAGTCCTCGGTCCGCTTGCCCGGCCGCAGACCGGGAATGAAACTGCCGTAATCGCGAAGCTGCTCCGACATCTCCTTGGGCTTGAACTGGACCGTCGTCCAGAAGTACGCGAAGAAGTACACCATCGCCACGTAGACCACGGTGTAGAGGAACTCGCCGTCCTGCAGCGACGTCGCCAGGAACACGAAGAACTGCGAACCCCAGAACCCGAGCTGGGCGAAATAGTCGAAGATGATCTGCGGGAACAGCATCAAGCTCGAGGCGAAGATGATCGGCATCACGCCGCCGTGATTGACCCGCAGCGGCAGATAGTGCCGCATGCCGCCGTAGATCCGCCGGCCGCGCATCTGCTTGGCCTGCTGGATCGGAATCCGCCGCTGGCCCTGCGTGATCAGGATCGAACCGGCCACCACGAACACGAACGCGAGCACCAGGAACACGATCTTCTGGGGACCGATCTCGCCCGGCGCGGCGCCGCCGATCTTCGTCGTGGCCATCTGTCCAGCCTGGATGATGGCGCCCGGCATCTGCGAGAGAATGCCCGCCGTGATGATCAAGCTGATCCCGTTGCCGATGCCGTACTCGTCGATCTGCTCGCCCAGCCACATCAGAAAGATCGTGCCGGTGGTCAACGCCAGCACGCCCATGATGATGAACAGCGGACTGCCGACAAACTCCGGATACACCAGGTTCTGACTCGAAATGTATTTGAGCCAGAACATCGCCTGGATCACGCAGATCAGCACGGTGGCGTACCGCGTGTATTCGCGGATCTTCCGCCGTCCGGTCTCACCCTCCTTGTGGAGTTTCTCCAGCGAGGGGATCACCGTCACCAGCAGCTCGAAAATGATCGCCGCGGTGATGTACGGCATGATGCCAAGGCCGAAGATCGTGCTCTGGGCCAGCGATCCGCCGGTGAACACCGCGAAGTACTCAGCCATCCGACCAAGCCCGCCGCCCACGTTCCCGAAGTGCTCGGCGATCATCTCCTGATTGACGCCGGCCAACGGCACGTGGAACCCGATGCGGTACACCGCCAGCAGGCCCAGCGTGAACAGGATCTTGTTCCGCAGCTCCGGGACCTTGAAGATGTTGATCAGCGTCTTGATCATTCCTACTTGATCACCTCCGCCGATCCGCCGGCGGCCGTCACGGCCTCGGCGGCGGCTTTGCTGAACTTGTGGGCCTTGACCGTCAAGGCCTTCTCCAGCTTGCCGTCGGCCAGGATCTTGACCGCGTGCTCAGCCGCGGCGATCAGGCCCTTGCCCGCCAGGGCCGCCGGATCAACCGTCTGGCCCGCCTCGAACGCCCGGTCCAACTCGCCCAGGTTCACCACCTGGAACTCGGTCCGGAAGCGGAAGTTCGAGAACCCGCGCTTCGGGATCGACCGGAAGTACGGCACGCGCCCGCCCTCGTGGCGGGGCGAGGGGCCGCTGCCCGCCCGCTGGCCCTTGCCCTTGTGCCCGCGCCCGCTGGTCTTGCCCTGACCGCTGGACTCGCCGCGGCCGATCCGCTTGCGGTCCCGGTTCTTGACCACCTTGCCGGCGTTTATTTCGTGGAGCATCATGCTACGGTCACTCCTCTGAGTTCTTCGACCTGTTGTTTCGATCGCAGTTCGAGCAGCCCTTCCAGCGTCGCCTTGACCAGGTTCTTCGGGCTGGTCGAACCGTACGACTTGGTCAGGATGTCGTGAATGCCCACCAGCTCCAGCACCGCCCGCGGCGCCGATCCGGCGATAACGCCGGTACCTTCGCTGGCCGGGATCAGCACGATCTTGCTCGCCCCGAACCGGCCCCAGATCCGGTGAGGGATCGTCCGGCCGCGGAGCGGGATCGCGTGCAGGTGCTTCTTGGCGTCCTTGATCGCCTTCTCGACGGCCAGAGGCACCTCGTTGGCCTTGCCGTATCCGACCCCGACCTGCCCGCCGCGGTTGCCCACGACGACCAGCGCGGCGAAGGAAAAGCGTCGCCCGCCCTTGACCACCTTAGTGCAGCGGTAGACCCGCACCACGGTTTCTTCAAATGGCTGCTCACCCGTTACGATCGGTATGTCCAGTGTCGGCTGCTGACTCATGCCCTAGAACTCCAATCCCGCTTTTCTGGCCGCGTCGGCCAGCGCTTTGACACGACCGTGGAACTTGTACGGCCCGCGGTCGAAGACCACCTTCTTGATCCCGTGCATCACCGCCCGCTGGGCGAGGATAGCTCCGACGATCTCCGCCGACTTGCGGTCGCCGCCGTGCTTGACCTGCTCCTTGATCTCCGGGTTCAGGCTGCACGCCGAGCACAGGGTCCTGCCCGCCAGATCGTCGATCACCTGGGCGTAGATGTGCTTGTGCGACCGGAACACCGAGAGCCGGGGCCGTTCGGGAGTCCCGAACACCCGGTTCCGCACACTCCATTTACGCCGTGACGTTTGTTCCCGCTTTTCTTTTATTGCACTCATCGTTTTCCGCTCATGCCCAACGTGTCAACGTGCCCGAGGCACTATTTCGCCGCTCCAAACGCCTTGCCCGCCTTCCGACGGATCCGCTCGCCCTGGAACCGGATCCCCTTGCCCTTGTACGGCTCGGGTTTCTTGATCCGTTTGATCCGGGACGCCAGTTCGCTCACCACCTGCTTGTCCGGCCCCGAGATCGAGAAGACCGCCGGCATGGTGTCCGACCGCGACTGAGGCGTCTGGATCTGGAGCGTCACGCCCGCCGGGATGTCCAGCTTCACCGTGTTGGCGAAACCGACGTTGATCGCCACCTGCTGGCCTTCCTGCTTGACGTTGTATCCGGTCCCGTAGATTTCCATGGTCTTGGTGTACCCGTTGGCCACCCCCTCGACCATGTTGGCCACCAGCGCCCGCGTCAGCCCGTGCATCGACTTGGCCTCGCGGGAGTCGTCCCGCCGGCCGACCGTCACTTCCTTGGCCTCCGCGTCGAAGCTCACCGTCACCTCGGCCCGGTGGGTGTACGCCAGTTTGCCCTTGGGTCCCTCGACGGACACCGTGGAGCCCTGGATGGACACCTTCACGTTGCCCGGGACGCTGATCGGTTTTCTTCCCATTCGCGACATTATGATCAACCTCTGTCCTTAGTAGATCGTGCAGATCAATTCGCCGCCGATCCGTTCCGCCCGGCACTGGCGGTCGCTCATGACCCCCTTGCTGGTCGAAACGATGGCCACGCCCAGACCGTCCAGCACCCGCGGCAGTTCGCGAACCCCGCGGTACACCCGGCACCCCGGCTTGCTCTCGCGCTTCAGGTCCTGGATGACGCGCTCGCCGTTGGGACCGTACTTGAGCGTCACCCGAATGACGCCCTGCCGACCGTCGTCGATCACGTCGAATTCCTCGATGTAGCCTTCATCCTTCAGCACCTTCGCGATGCTGGCGCACAGCTTGCTCCCGCGCACCGTCACGTGCTTGGCGTTGTTTCGCACCCCGTTCCGGATGCGGGTCAGCATGTCGGCAATCGGATCCGAAAGACTCATATTCTGCTCCTAGCTGCGGACAAGACCTTCCTATCCACGCAGCAACCAGTGGCCCTCTGTTACCAGCTCGCCTTCTTCATGCCCGGCATCTTGCCCTCGTTCGCCAGCGAGCGGAGGCAGACCCGGCAGATCTTGAACTTCCGGTACACCGCCCGGCTCCGGCCGCACAACTGGCAGCGCGTGTAGTTCCGGACCTTGAATTTCGGCTTTCGATTGGCTTTTGCGATCCACGCCTTTGTCGCCATGTTCTCGTATCCTGTAACTGTGTGCCTTACTTGCCGGTTCGGAACGGCAGACCCAGCTTCTGGAGCAGCTTGAGCCCGTGCTCGTCGCTGCCCGCGCTGGTCACCATCGTGATGTTCATCCCCTGCTGGAACTGGACCTTGTCCACCGAGATCTCCGGGAACACCGTCTGCTCGCCCAGGCCCATGTTGAAGTTCCCGCGGCCGTCGAAACCCGTCGGATCCAGTCCGCGGAAGTCGCGCACGCGGGGGATCGCCACGCTCACCAGGCGGTCGAGAAACTCGTACATCCGCTGGTGCCGAAGCGTCACCTTCACCCCGATCGGCATGCCCTCGCGAAGCTTGAAGTTCGACACGCTCTTGCGGGCCTTGCAGATGATCGGACGCTGGCCGACGATCATCGCCAGCTCCGCCGCCGCCGTGTCGATCAGCTGCTTGTTCGCCACCGCCTTGCCCATCCCCATCGACACCACGATCTTCTCAAGCCGCGGCACCGCCAGGGGATTGCCGATCCCCAACTCCGCCTGAAGGGCGGGAAGGATCTCGTTCTTGTATCGTTCCTGTAATCTCGCCATCGTTGCGTCTCTTTCCGATTACCTGCCCGACGTGGGCTTCCTGATCTGATGCAACTCCGTCCCGCACGTGCGGCACACCCGGTGCTTCGCCCCGTTCTCGCTCACCCGGTAGCCGACCCGCACCCCGCGGTCGCACTTGGGACAGACCGGCATGACGTTCGAAAGGTTGATGGGCATCTCCCGCTGCACCCGCCCGCCCTGCGGATACCGCTGCGAACGACGCACGTGCTTGTAGTGACGGTTCACGCCCTCGACCACCACCTTGTTCTCGCCCGGCATCACCCGCAGCACCGTCCCGCGGACCTTGCTGGGCCGCTCGGCCGCCGCCTGGTTGCCGACTTTCACTTCCACCGTATCGCCTTTGATGACTCGCATGACTGCAAGCTCCTGTTTCTGGTCCTAAACCACCTCGCCGGCCAGCGAGATGATTTTGCCGAAATTCTTCTCGCGAAGCTCCCGGGCCACCGCGCCGAAAATCCGCGTGCCGCGGGGGTTCCGCTCCGCGTCGATGATCACCGCCGCGTTCGAGTCGAACCGGACGTAGCTGCCGTCCGTCCGACGCGTCGACTGCTTGCACCGGACGACCACCGCCTTGACCACGTCGCCTTCCTTCACGTCGCCCGACGGCAGCGCCTTCTTGACCGCACAGACGATCACGTCGCCCAGGCCCGCCGTCTGCAGGGTGTACTTGCCCGTACGGGCCGTCGAACCCTTGAGCACCCGGATGCACTGGACCTGCTTGGCCCCGGTGTTATCCGCCACGTCCAACATGGTCTGCAACTGGATCATTGATTGCTCTCCGTCGCACCGGCCGTGACGCTCTCCGAGCGCCGCACCACCCGGACCAGACGCCAGGTCTTGGTCTTCGACACCGGCCTGCACTCCATAATCTCAACGCGGTCGCCGGTCTTGGCCTCGTTCCGCTCGTCGTGAACGTGCATCGTCGTCCGACGCCGCAGGTACTTGTTGTACCGCGGGTGCCGCGTGAGCTCCTCGACCATGACCTTGATCGTCTTGTCGCGATTGGCCGCGACCACCACGCCCTCGTAGTTCCGGCGCGGCTTGCGTTCCGTTTGTTTTGTCTGTTCGTCTGCGGTCATCGACCTGTTCCTTTGCCGTCAGTAATCACTTGCCGCCCTTGCCCGCCGTCGAGTGGCTCTTCTCCAGGTGATGCTGGGTCGACTCGACGTCCTTGACCTCGCGCTCGCGAAGCGACGTCATGACGCGGGCGATGTCGCGCTTCGTCTTGGTCAACTGCGTCGGGTCCTCGAGCTTCTCCGTCACCGCCTGGGCCCGAAGGTCGAAAAGACGCCTTCGCAGGTCCTCCAGCAGGTTGTGAAGCTCTTCGGTGCTATGCTCTCGAATTTCCGTTATCTTCACGACTGTGCTCCTGCTCCTACAGCCCGTGATGCCGCCGGACGAACCGTACCTTGATCGGCATCTTGTGCGCCACCCGGGTGAACGCCAGACGGGCCGTCTCCTCGTCCACGCCGCCGATCTCGAAGAGAACGGTGCCCGGCTTGACCACCGCCACCCAGTCCTCGATCTCGCCCTTGCCCTTTCCCATTCGCGTCTCCAGCGGCTTGCCCGTGATCGACTTGTGCGGGAAAATCCGAATGTACACCCGCCCCTCGCGGTGGAGGAAGTGGGTCGCCGCCATACGGCCCGCCTCGATCTGGTGGCTCGTGATCCACGCCGGCTCCAGCGTCTGAAGTCCGAAGTCGCCGAACGCCACCGTATTCCCGCGGGTCGCCTTGCCGTGGATCTTCCCACGCTGGCTCTTGCGGAACTTGACTCGTTTGGGCATCAATCCCATCGATCGTACTCCTCAACCTCTAGCGCTTGCCGCGACGGGTGAACCGACCGGCCTTGGCTTCTTGCTCGACCACTTCCTCGCCGAACATTCCTTTGTAAATCCACACCCGCACCCCGATCACCCCGTACGTCGTCCGGGAGATCGCGTAACCGTAATCCACGTTCGCCTGCAGCGTGTGCAGCGGGATCGATCCGAGAATCTGCGTCTCCGTCCGGGCCATCTCCGAACCGCCCAGGCGGCCCGACACGATCACCTTGATCCCCTTCGCCCCGGCCTGCATCGCCGACTCGCAACGCTGCTTGATCACCCGGCGGAAACTCGCGCGGCGGCGAAGCTGCTCCGCGATCGCCTCGCCCACCAACTGGGCGTCGATGTCCGCGTTGCGGATCTCCACCACTTCCACGTTCACCTTCCGGCCCGTCAGGTCCTCCAGCGCGCCGCGAAGCTTCTCCACCTCCGCCCCGCGCGGCCCGATCACCAGGCCCGGCCGCGCCGTGTGCAGCACCACCTTCACCTCTTCGCGCGTCCGCTCGATCTCGACCCGCGCCACCCCCGCGTACGGAGGCTGACGGTTCAGGTGCTGGTCCACGTGGCTGCGAATCTTCTGGTCCTCGACCAGGCACTCGCCGTACGCCTGCTTGCTCGGGGCGTACCAACGGCTCAGCCAATCCAGGGTCACCCCGGTTCGAAATCCGATTGGAGATACTTTCTGGCCCACGGTATTCCTCGCTAAAAGCTATGCCTGTGCCTGGTCCACTTCAATGTGGATGTGACTGGTCCGCCGCTTGATCACGAACATCCGACCGCGGTCGCCCATCTTCAGACGCTTCAGCGGCGTCCCCTCGTCGATCCGCGCCGCCGAGACGAACAACGCCTCGCGGTCCGCGTCGCCCTGGGACTGGGCGTTGCTCACCGCCGACTGCAAGACCTTGCGGATCATGTAGCTCGCCCGCTTCGGAGTGAACTTCAGCAGGTCCAGCGCCTCCGCGGCGTTCCGCCCCCGGATCATGTCGATCACCAGGCGGGCCTTCCGGGCCGATATCTGTGCTCCTCGATGTGTCGCAGACCAAGGCATATCTGTTTCCTCGTCGCTCGTAATCCGAAGGCGTCCGTTACCGTTTCGTTCCCGCGTGCCCGCGGAACGTCCGGGTCGGCGAGAACTCGCCCAGCTTGTGCCCGACCATGTCCTCGGTCACGAACACCTTGTTGAACGCTTTTCCGTTGTGCACTTCGAACGTAAATCCGATGAACTCCGGCACGATCGTGCTCCGGCGAGACCACGTCCGGATCGGACTGCGATCCCCGGTCTCGCTCATGCGTTCGACCTTCACCAGGAGTTTCTCGGCTACGTAAGGTCCTTTTTTCAACGATCGAGCCATCGTCGCTCTCCACCAATATCCTTACAGGGTCAACTGCCCATAGCGCTTGCTGCGCCGGCGACGCATGATCAGGCTGTTCGACGCCTTCTTGGGCTTGCGCGTCTTCCCGCCCTTGGCCAGCACCCCGGTCGCCGACTGCGGGTGCTTCCCGCTCTTGCTGCGGCCCTCGCCGCCGCCCATCGGGTGGTCCACCGGGTTCTTCGCGATCGCGCGAACCCGCGGCCGACGACCCACGTGGCGATTGCGGCCCGCCTTGCCCAGCGAAATCTTCGCGTGGTCCAGGTTCCCGACCTGACCGATCGTCGCCCGGCAACGCGAGCTGAGCATCCGGATCTCGCCCGAAGGCAACTGGATGTGGGCGGTCGGACCTTCCCGGCCGATCAACCGCGCCACGTTCCCCGCCGAACGCACCATCTTGCCGCCCTGACCCGGGATCACCTCGATGTTGTGAATCTCGTAGCTCACCGGCACCGACGAAAGCGGCATCGCGTTCCCCACCCGCGGCTCGACGCCCTCGCCGCTCTCCAGCACGTCGCCCACCTTCAGACCGATCGGGGCCAAAATGTAACGCTTCTCGCCGTCCGCGTAGTGCAGCAGCGCGATGAAAGCCGTCCGGTTCGGATCGTACTCGATCGACGCCACCTTCGCCGGAACCCCGTCCTTGTCGCGACGGAAGTCGATCCGCCGGTACCGGCGCTTGTTCCCGCCGCCGCGACGCTTCGCCGTCGCCACCCCGTGGTGGTTCCGGCCGCCCGTCTTCTTCAGCGGTTCCAGCAGCGACTTCTCCGGCTCGGTCCGCGTGATCTCGCTGTACGAGTTGACCGAACCGAAGCGCCGTCCCGCGGATGTCGGATTGTAGTTTTTAACTGCCATGTCTCAAAATCCCATTCCCTGATATCCAGCCGATCAGAACAGGTCGATGTGGTAGTCCGGGTGCAACTCGACGTACACCTTTTTCCACCGCGGCGTCTTGCCGAAGGTCAGACGGAACCGACGACGCTTGCCCTCGCGGTTCGCCGTCCGCACCCCGCTGACTTTCACGTTGTAGATCTTCTCGACCGCTTCCTTGACCTGGAACTTCTTGGCGTCCGGGTGCACCTCGAAGCAATACACCCCGCCCCGCCCTTCGAACCGGCGCTCGGCCAGAAAGGTGCCCTTCTCGGTGACCAACGGTCGGATGATAACCTGGTAAATATCCATCGCTTGTGACCCTTACTCGCTAGCTCGCCGGCTGCTCAGCCGCCACGGCCTTCCCGCTGGCCAAATCCTGCAGCTTCTGGAACCCGGCCTTCGTGATGAGCACCTTCCGGTGGCTCAGAATGTCGTACGCGTTGAAGTCCCCCACCGGAAGCACGTCCACCCGCGGCAGATTGCGGACCGACAGGTAAACGTTTTTATCATACCCCTCAATTCCGATAAGGCAAGAGGTCTCGATCTTCAGGGCCTTCAGCAGCGCCGCCGCCTCCTTCGTCTTCGGCTGATCCGCCTGCAGCCCGTCGATCAGCAGCAGCTCCTGGTCCAGCATCTTGGCCAGCAAAGCCGACAACCGCGCCATCCGCTTGGCCTTCTTCGGCATGTCCTGCGAGAAGTCCCGCGGAGTCTTCGCGAACGCCATGCCGCCGCCCCGACGGATCGGCGTCCGAAGCGGACCCATCCGCGCCCGGCCCGTGTGCTTCTGCTTGAAAAGCTTCCGCGTCGAACCCTCAACCATCGCGCGGCTCCGGGTCGCCATGGTCCCCTGCCGCTTATTGGCCTGATACATCACCATGGCCTGCTTGAGCAACCGGCGCCGGACGATCGACCCAAAAAGGGTCTCATCCACCGACACCGTCTCAACCTGCTGCCCTTGGCGGTTGTAAACGGGCACCTCGATCATGGCAACAATTCTCCTATGGTAGAGCTGGTGATGATTCGCCTGTCGGCCCGGTGGCCCAGCGGTTCGAATCGCAGCATCTACTGACTAAAGCAAATATTCTATTGGTTTTACTGAAACCTTAGGACTTCGTCTTGCTCGCACGGATCATCACAAAACCTCCTGTCGGCCCGGGAACCACGCCCCGGATCAGCAGGAGGTTCTTGTCTTTGACGATCCCCACGAGTTCCTGATTGCGAACCGTGCGGCGTGCATTCCCCATGTGGCCCGCCATCCGTTTGCCCTTCTTGATCCCGCCGCTGCGACCGCGTTCGCAGCCGTGCGAGCCGATACTGCCCGACGACCGGTGCTTCCGCTCCGTGCCGTGGCTGTCCGGCTGACCGCCGAACCCGTGCCGCTTCATCACGCCGGCAAACCCGCGGCCCTTGGTCACCCCGACCACGTCCACGTGCTTGACCTGGTTCTGCTCGAACACCTCAACCGTCACCATCTCCCCGACCTGGTGATCGGCCGCCCCGGCCATCCGGAACTCTCGGATAAACGCCTGAGGGGCCACCCCCGCCTTCGCACAGTGACCGATCATCGCCTTGGTCGAACGCGATGGCTTGACGCCCTCGAAACCGAGCTGAACCGCTTCGTAGCCATCAGCATCCGGCCGCCGCACCTCGAGCACCGTACACGGGCCCGCCTCGACGACGGTGGCGCTGACCGCACGACCGTCCTCGGTGTAAATCTGCGTCATCCCGACTTTTTTGCCTAGTATTGCAGCAACCATCTCAGTTCAACTCTTTCCGTAGCAACGGGTTAAGCTTTGATCTTGATGAACACGCCCGCCGGAACCGCCAGACGGTTCAACGCCTCGACCGTCCGAGGGGTCGGCTCCAGGATATCGATCAGACGCTTGTGCGTCCGAATCTCAAACTGCTCGCGAGACTTCTTGTCGATGTGAGGCGACCGCAGAACGGTGTACCGCTCGATCCGCGTGGGAAGCGGAACCGGGCCGCGAACCCGCGCGTTCGTCCTGCGGGCGTGATCGACGATCTCGCGGGCCGAGGAATCCAAGGCCCGGTGGTCATAACTTTCCATGCGTATACGAATACGTTCGCTTTCAACCGCCATAGGGTGCAGCCTCAACCGTTTTCGGAAAACACCACGCACCCGGCCCGAGCTGCCGGCACCAAGGGTGCAGATTCTTTAATCTATCCGTTCTAACGCAGCAGTCAACTAATTTTCTGAAAGAAATTTACAGAATTTTCACCCGCGGCTGATCGCTCCAGGTGAAACCCGTAAACGCAAGATTGTATCCAAACTCTCAGCCGTTGTCACGCAATTTTCCCAAAAGTAAGAATTTCTATCCGCCGACGCCCCCAAAGTCAGCCTCGCTCCCGCTCCCGATCGCCACAAGTGCTTCAATTCGCGCGACTTGCAGCCCATATAGGGCGACGCCCGACCGTGGTGGGCCGGGCGTCGAGTGAGGTCGCGCTGAGGTCGTCAGCGGCTCCGCTGTCAATCCAATGCGTCGGGAGGTCTTCCATCCGCCTAGAACAGGTAACCCGTGGTCGGCAGTTGACCGACCAGCGGGGCCACGTAGTCACGATACGAATCCGCGATGTCGTTGCCATCCACGATGTACTTGGCGTCCAACGACTTGGTCTGCCGCGCCACCGACGTCAACTCCGTGACGAACGTCTCAACCGCGTACTTCGCGCCCTCGCCGGTCCGACGCATCGCCACCGACCCGTCCACGTTCTGCTGCACCGCGCACTTGACCGCCGCACGGCCCACCATCCGGGCCTCCCGGGCGTCCACCTCGCTGTAGAACCCGGGGAACGACCGCTGCAGATACCCGAACGTGTCCGCCCGGACCCGCAGCTTCTGCCCGAGCTTCGCCTTGACCAGGGTGGACAGGTAATCGCCCAACGCCCCCGTTCCCGAAAGCTGCACGTTGCCGTGGCCGTCCACCTCATCGATCTTGGCGATCTTCGTCGTCACCGCCGTCCCGTCCGCAAAATGGATCCCTTCGCTGACCACGACCACGCAGCGGTTGTACTTCTTCATCACCCGGTCCACGTCCGCTGCGAACTTGTCCTCGTCGAAACTGACCTCCGGCACGTAGATCAGGTGCGGACCGGCCCCCTCGCGCGTCCGGGCCAGCACCGACGCCGCCGTCAAAAACCCCGCGTGACGTCCCATAATAACGTCGATCTTAATCCCCGGAAGCGACCGGTTGTCCAGATCGTCGCCCATCACCGCCGACGCCACAAACCTCGCCGCCGACCCGTATCCGGGGCAGTGATCCGTCACCCGCAGATCGTTGTCGATCGTCTTGGGGATGTGGAACACCCGCAGCTCATAACCCGACTGAACGGCAAGCTGATTCGTGATGTTCGCCGTGTCCGCCGAATCGTTGCCGCCGATGTAGAAAAAGTACCGCACGTCGTTCTGCTTGAACACCTCGAACATCTTGCGGCAATACTCTTCATCCGGCTTGTCGCGGGTCGACCCCAAAGCCGACGACGGCGTGACCGCCACGTCCTCCAGCGTCTTTCCGCTCACCTTCGAAAGGTCGATGAAATCGCCCTTGATGATGCCCCGAACCCCGTGCCGAGCCCCCAGCAACCCGGTAATCTGGCTGTGGCCCACCGCCTCCTGGATCACCCCCACCAGCGACTGGTTGATCACCGCCGTCGGCCCGCCCGACTGCCCCACCACCGCCTTGCCTTTCAGAATCTCCGCCATCGGTCAAAACTCCATAGATATGGGTCTAAACTTTGGTTTCCGCAAAACCGCTTTGCAGCATGGCCTTTATAGCCGCCCAATACCCAAATTGCAAACCGGAATGCCCCCGAAAACCACACCCCCCTCACCGGTCACCTACCACGGCGGCAGCCGCACAGAATAACTCTCCGGACACAATCAGGAATTTGGCTCCTGTATTCCCGATCGCAGGCGGAGCCCGCGATCGAAAACGCAACGAACCGCGGCAAGCGGCGCAGAACTCCGACCGAAAGACCGACACCAACCATATCCCTCAGCCGTCAGCCGCCAACCGCCGCCTTCCTCACGCCAATACCTCTGGCTTTTGTACCCCAACCCGGCCATCATCGTGTCCATCAGAAAGGACATCCAATGCCCGCTCTGCCGCCCGCAACGCAAACCGACCGATTCTGGGCCGCCCTCGACCAGCTCACCTCGCAGTCCGCGATCCGCATCGACGGCCCGCGCGGCAGCGCCCATCCGCGATTCCCCGACTTCATCTACCCGCTGGACTACGGCTACCTCGAAGGCGCCCAAGCCGCCGACGGCAACCCGATCGACCTGTGGCGAGGGACTCTCCCAGCCGACCGCGTGACCGCGGTGATCTGCACCGTGGATCTGCTCAAACGGGATACCGAAATCAAACTCCTGATCGGCTGCTCATCCCAGGAGGCCGTCCTGATCGAACGACCCGCCATGCCCTGACGCTCCACCACCGGCCACGCGCTCATCACCGACGCCGCCTGCCGCCGATCGCCAACCCAACAACCGCAAGAATATGCCTTTCTCTCTGCATGTACGACTCAAGACCCGCGGCGCAGTTCCGCAATAGGTCGTAGTACGACCTGTCGTGGTCGCCGTCCGCAATAGCACCGGATGCCGGCAAGCAGCCCCTGCCGCGACACGCAGCGCCGCCGCAGATCGCTTCCACGCTCAGGCGCATGGCCGAGGGCGATTGCCCGAATGTGGGTCCTGCCGCCCTTGGCAGAGTCTCTGCCTCCTTCGACCACCGCGCCGGAGCCAGAACGTTCGGTCTACACTCGTCAACTCAGCCGAGAGTCTGGACGTCCCCCCAACCGCCGCAACGCCCATCACCTCCCCGCCAAAGGGCACAAACCCAAATCAGTCCCCTGGCAGTTGGGGCAACAACCGTTCGCACAGCTCAACACACACGTGAATATAATCTCGCGGGCCGGTCACACCGGGCACCCACCGCAGCCCCTTCACGCACCCCGCAATCCGCCCGAGATGCTGGACGAACTGCGCCCAGACCACCCGCGCCATGAACCGATCGTGAGCGATGGTCCGTCCCGTTCGGGCCGCGTACTCGTCGAGGTAGAATCGCACCAGATCGGCCTTCTCCGCCTCGGCCCCGTCCTTCAGCCGCCACAGCAGGACGTAGATCTCAGCCTCCATCGGAGCCAGACTCGCCGTGCCCCAGTCGAACGTCACCACCTCCTCGACCGTCCCAACCCGCCGCACGCCCACGTTGTCCGGGGCAATGTCCGCCGTCACGCACACGAGTTCCCACTCGTCCACCCATCCGGGCCGGCGTTCGACTGCCTGCAGGCATCGATCGATCACCGCCCGCTCATGGTCGCTGACGCCCAAGCCGGCCAGGAAAGACGCATCCGCCATGGCCTCGGCGACGTCCGCCGCCAGGAACGTCAAGCCGGGCCAGTCGTCCGGGAACAAAGCCGCTAATTCCCCGATCCGCGCACGGCTGTGGGCGTGCACGTCGGCGGCGTGACTCATCAGCGACAGGCCGCGGTCACGCGTAAAACACTTCGAGTCCGCCGACACCGTCTCCGGCCACCCGACTTGCGGAAAGTACTCCTGCAGAATCCAGAACTCACGCGCCGCGACGTCCGCACGCGTCGCATAGACCTTCGGCGCCCATCGGACCTCCTGACGCCCCCACCACTCCGCCCACGCCACCTCCGCCAGACGTCCCGAAAATCGCCTGTCAAGTTTGAACAGGTTCACCGAGTCGGGGCAGAGAATCTTCGCCGCCACGTCCAGGCTGTCCCCGTCTTCAAACTCCACAGCCAGACGCAGGACCGTCGCCCCGGAGTGGCTCACCCCTCCCCACACCAAAGCGCACAGATTCGTGGTCCGGCAACGGCGGATGCCCACCCTTCGCCCAAGCCAAGCCGACAGGACGTCCTCCAGATACGGCCGGTCCAGCCGAGGCGGAACGTACACAAACGCCTGATCCTCCGCGCAGGCGACACGGATCAGATCGTTGCCGACCACTCGGGAGTCTTCACAACGTCCTTTGTTCGCCGCCATCGACCAGGCCCCAATACAACAGGTGCGGCGCAGGGGGATGGCTGACGAGGTCCTTCCCTTTCAACCGACGCCGCCGGTGCCTATACCCCAAGCAGGCAAGACCCCTCCGACGCCGGTGCGATTGATCCAGAGGCGCAGCCGAGGCCTGCAACCCTCTCCCGGCTCAGATAAGCTGTACGCCGCGGACGCAAGCCCAGCACAGAGAAACCGCCGTATTCGTTACCTCACCCGTCAGTCCTTGATCCGCGAACTGACGCTGGCCGGAAGGTTCTTCATCAGGTACTGCAGGAAGTAACGCCGCAGGTGCATCTTCTTGACCACGTATTCCTCAAACTGCTTCCAGGTCACCGTCCCGCCGTTGCGGTCGATGAACTCCTCGATGACCTTCCGCAGCGGAACGCGGCGCTGGGCATGCTCGGCCCGGCAGACGTGCGGGAACCGCGGATACGCCAGTTCCTTGCTGCCCGATTCCTTGAGCCACCCGTAAAGACTCTCCGGCGTGGTCATGCCCACCTTCTCAAGCCGCTGGCGGTAGACCGCAAACGCCCCGTACGCAGCGACGTACTTGACCTCGTCGTTGAGGTGGTCGAAGAACCACTGCTCCACGTCCGTGATCAGCTTGGGCGACGGGGCCATGTGCTTCAGGTGCATGAACTTGCCCCGGCCGACCGGCACCACGTCCTCAGCCAGCCAGATCCGGTTGTACGCGTACCGGTGCGTCACCTTGTGCCCGCGCCGCTTCGACAACTCGTCGGCGATTTCCGTAAAGTGCATCGGACGACCGGCCTCATCCAGAATCGCCGAGACCGCCGACGCGACAAAACCGCGCTCCAGATCCCACTGGCTGGCCGTAAACACCGTCCCGTTCTCGTAGACCACCTGCTCGGCCACCGCCTCGTCGGTGTCGATCAGGTACCGAACCAGAGCCTCCGAAAAACCGCGGACCTTCTTGGCCTTGGCCCGGCACGCCCCCTTGCTCCGGTCCCACAACGCCGAAGCCGCCTTCGCCACCGGCATCGACGCGGTCTCCTCGATCAGCTTGATCAGGTCCTCGCGGACCTTCTTGGCCTCTAGGCACGGGTGCTCTGCGAGGCAGACGTCCTGCTCGCCGAAGCCCTCGAACCCGAAGTGCAGCAGAAACGTCCGCAAAATCCGAGGCTCGGGCTTCTGTTTCCATTTGAACTCCGCCGCGACCTTCTCGCTCAACTCCTCAGCCGACATCACCCCGCCCCACGCGAACAGGGTCTGCTCGCAGGCGTTCCAGAAGGGGGCCAGTTTCGCGAAATGATCCTCTTCCTCCAGTTGTTCAACGCACATGTTGACGATCTGGCGGACCCGCTCGCGGCTCATGCCCATCTTCAAGCCGCACTCGTTGAGGGTGGGCTGCTCCTTCTTCCACAGCCCAAGCCGCATGGTGAAGACCTTGCGGTCCCGCTCGTTGGCCACGCCTTCGGCGAGCCAACTCTCAACCATGCTCTTGAATGAACCAAAATCCACTCCCGCGACAGGCTTGCCTTGCCGGGGACCGACGCGACGCGACCGTTTCACAGCGCTCATGCTCTCATCCAGCCTCGTATATGGAACTCATTGGACAGATTACTTTATACGAAAAACTTCCTGTCGTCAAGCGGTAGGTTCAGCGTTGAAAGTGTCATCTTTTCCTTCTGCACTCGGTGAGATGCTCCGGGCGGCTACCGGCTCGGGAGGCCGATATTAATAGTCATTCCGCGACAAGGCAAGGGAAATCTACCCCCAAACCGCTAAACACCACCAAAAATCGCTCCGAAAACAACCCGCAAACCCGCCACCGCGACTCCCGGTGGTCCCCGCCCCAGTGCTATGGTATGATTGCTTCGACGCAGAGTTGACCCCAGCCCCGACGGCGGGCGAGACGGGAGATACAATGGTTGCAAGTATCAGTTTTGCCGCCCCGCTGGTCCTCCTGGCCGCACTGGCGGCCCTGGCCCCCGTGGCCCTGCACCTGCTCGGACGGGCTCGGGCCCCCCGCCTGGAGTTCGCAGCCATGCGGTTCGTCCGGCGGGCATCCGCCCGAACCTCCCGTCGCCGGCGGATCGAGAATCTGGCCCTTCTCTTGCTTCGGGCGGGACTTATGGCGCTTCTGCCGGTGGCCCTGGCCCTGCCGTTCTACCGCTCCGGCCGCCCGTCGGGTGCCGCGGACGACGGCCTGGCGGTGGCCCTGGTCATCGACGATACCGGCTCGATGAGCCAGAAAACGGACGGCCAGACCGCTTTCGAGCGGGCCCGGCTCTGGGGTCTGCGGCTGGTCCGGGGCTCCCAGGAACTGCCCGCCCCAGGACACGTGGCGGTGGTGACCGTGACCGGAACCCGCGGGCCGCGGGTCTTTTCCGGTGCCGGATCCGCCGCCGAGGCAATCCGATCGCTGGAACCCGCGGACGCCGAAGGACGCCTCGGACCGGCGGTGCAAGCCGCTGCGCAGGCGCTCGATGAGCTTCCCGCAGCCGACAAGGTGGTCTATGTCCTGACCGACTTCCAGGAGGCGACGTTCGAATGGCCGGACGGCCAGATCGCCGGGGAAACACCGGTGGTGTTGCTGGAACTGGGCGATACCGGCGGGTCGAACATGGGAATCGGCGGCGTCCGACCCATCGGACCAGCCATCGCGGGCAAACCGCTGACCATCCGGGTGGAATTGGCTGGAAGGCTGAGCGAACCGGCCGGATCAGCCGTCCAGGCGATTTCAGATGACGGGCAGGTGTTGGCGTCGCAGCAGGTGTATCTGGATCGCGGACCGCTGCGCCATGCGGTCGATCTGAGCCTGCCTCCCCTGCCGGATCGCGATCTGGCGATTCGTGCGGAGCTTTCGCTAAGTGACGCCCTACCATCGGATAACCGTCGTTGCACGGTGTTGCATGCGGCGGCGTCGTTGAAGGTGATGATCGTTACGGACGAGGCGCGGTACGGCGATTGGCAGGACGATCCGGGTTTTTTCGTGGCGGCTGCGCTGCGGGCGGCGGGATGGTTTGAGGTCCAACGGGTGGCGGTCGAAGAGTTTCTCAACAGCGACCTGGAGGCGGTGCATGCCGTTTATCTGGCGGAGCTTACGGACATTTCAGACCCCTTGACTAAAAAGCTGACGGCGTTCACGGAACAAGACAACCGGACGCTGGTGATATTTCCTTCGATCGGCGAAGCGGTGCCGGGCTATGCGGAATTGCTCGGTCGGCTGGGGGTCGGACGGGTCGGCGAGGCAGTCCAGAGCGAGCCGGCGGCGCGGGTGGCGGAGGCCCGAACGTCCGATGTTCTTCTGGCGAATTTGTCAGATGATATGACAACTTACAATCCGCTGGCGGCGAGCGACTACGTGCCGATCGAGCCGGCATCCGGGGCGACGACTCTCATCAGCTTGGAGGGCGGCGCCCCCCTGCTGGTCCGGTCGCGGCCTGGCAAATCGACGGTCTATACATTCGCCACGACGGCGCGGCCGGCGACCGGGTCGCTGCCGATGGCGCCGGTGTTTCCCGCCCTGCTGGCGGAGATGCCGGTCGGTGGACTGGGCGATGCGCAAGGGGGCGATCGGGATGCGGGTGAGGTGTGGACGATCGAAGAGGCTGGGAGAGTGGTTGACGCGGAAGGCAAGACGTTGGCGGAGGTGGGCGGCGAAGGCGGGCGGGCGGTGCTTTGGCGGGCGGGTTTGTATCGCGTTGTGGGATCGGATGATGCGGTGCGGGAGCACCTGGCGGTGAACGTTTCGCCGAGGGCGACCGATCTGGTTCGGACGGACGAGGTGGGGCCCACGGTGGCGGGACGGGGTCAGGTGCGGTACCTGGCTGAGCCGGACCGGGAGTTGCCGGAGGTGCTGACGGAGCTGTCGAAGGGCCGGCCGATGTGGGATTACGTGCTGGCGGTGGCGTTGGTGGCGATGCTGGGCGAGACGTTTGTGGCCAATCTTCATCGGGGCGGCAAGCGGGAACGGAAGCCTTCGGCGTCGGTATCTGCTTGATTATCCGGTGTTTATGCCATTATGCGGCGGTGCGGGGTTGACAATCGGGGGGCGGGTGGTTTAAGTGGAATCTGAAGGGGGACGACGTTTATGCGAGTATGATTCATGGAAGCTGAACGCGCATCATATATCTGGCAGTTTTTACGGCTGTTCAAGCCGTACAAGGGGTTGTTGATCCTGGTTCTGGTGATTGCCATTGGTAATCAGGCGATGGTGCTGGCGTTTCCGTGGCTGGCCCGTTGGATCGTGAACGAGGTGGTCTCCGGAAAGTCGGGGCTGCCGATGGCGGAGCGGATCGGGATTCTGAAAGTTGCGGGCGGATTGATGTTCGCGATGGCGTTCGGGATCGGGATCGCCAGTTTTGCCCGGGGCAACCTACTGGGCAAGCTGCTGTGGGAGATCATTTTTGAGCTTCGTCAGAGTTTGAGCTGGCACCTGAAGAAGTTGAGTTTGTCGTTTTATAATCGTCAGCAGACGGGGCATCTGGTTTCGCGGCTGATCAACGACATCAACCAGAGCAGCGCGTTGGTGAGCCAGGGGGCGATCAATTTGTTTCTGGACATGGGGTTCATCGTCGCGGCGGTGGTGATTCTCTGGCAGATCAATCCTCGGCTGACGATGCTGACGCTGGTGGTGCTGCCGGTGTACTTCGTGGCGTTCCGGAAGCTGAATCCGCAGATCCGGGAGGCGAGCCGGGACGTTCAGAGCCTTATGGCCAGGATGAGCGGGAACGTTCAGGAGCGGCTTTATGGGATTTCGCTGATTCAGACGTCGATGACGGAGAAGCGGGAGCAGGAGCTGTTCACAGCCGATAACCAGGAATATACGCGGAAAGTGCTGCACCGCCGGAACCTGAACCTGCTGCTGCGGTCGGTGACGGTGACGGTGAACCAGTTGGGCACCGGGATCATCGTGGTGGCGGGAGGCTATCTGGCGCTGAGGGGGTCGATGAATTCTGGTGACATCGTGGCGTTTGTGTTGTACATCGCGCAGGTGTACGGGCCGCTGGGGCGGCTGGCGGAGATCAACATTCACATTCAGCAGGCGTTGGGGAGTCTGGAGCGGATTTTTGATATCCTGCAGACGACGCCGGAGATCAAGAACTCGCCGGAGGCGGTGCGGGAGGTTCCGGGCGAGGGGCGGCTGACGTTTGACGACGTGCGGTTTGCGTACGGTGAGAGCGCGGAGGTGCTTCGCGGGATCGATCTGGACGTATCTCCGGGCACGAAGGTGGCGGTGGTGGGTCCGAGTGGGGCGGGCAAGAGCACGCTGGTGAGTTTGATTCCGCGGCTTTACGATGTGAGCGGCGGTGCGATTCGGATTGACGGGACGGACATACGGGAGATTCACCTTAAGACGCTGCGGCGGATGATCGGGATCGTGCAGCAGGAGCCGTTTCTGTTCTCGATCAGCATTCGGGACAACATCGCGTACAGCCGACCGGACGCGACGATGGAACAGATCGAGGAGGCGGCGCGGTCGGCGAACGCGCATGAGTTTATCAGCCGGCTGCCGGAGGGGTACGAGACGATGCTCAGCGAGCGGGGCGGGAATCTGTCCGTGGGTCAGCGTCAGCGGATTTGTCTGGCGCGGACGATGCTGGAGGGGCCGCGGATTCTGATCCTCGATGAGGCGACGAGCAGTCTGGACAGCGAGTCGGAGAATTTGATTCAGCAGGCGATGGAGCGGGTGATGGAGGGGAGGACGTCGGTGATTATCGCGCACCGGCTTAGCACGATCACCAGCGCAGATCTCGTGGTGGTGTTGGCGGACGGACGGATCGCGGAGGCTGGGTCGCATTCGGAGTTGTGGGAGCGCGGCGGGTTGTACGCGCGGCTTTTGGATCAGCAGTTCGGGCCGCTTAAGACGCTGTTGGATAAGAGTCAGCGGGGGATGGGGAGCGGGCAGGAGAGGAGCAGGCTTTAGGCTCTGGGCTTTAGGCTTTAGGGGCTGTCGCCTGCGGAGTCGTCCGCCGGTGTTGGCAGCTTCCTTTGGGACGGCACGGAGTACGCGGAACACGCGGAGAAAGATAGGGGTCAGGTAGTCGGGAGGTCGGACGGAGAGAATTCAGAACTCAGTGGTCAGAACTCAGAATGGGGAGGCACAGGGGGCGGGTCTGAACAGAAGGGAGCGAAGGGAGCGAAGGAGGGTCGAGAACCGAGCTTTGAGGATCTGACCCCAGTTGGCCTGCGAGAGCGGACAACGGCAGCGTTGCTGCACCATCAGGGGCCTACCGGACCGCTATCCCCACCGGATGCCTTCCGCCAGGTTGGTGCTGAGAGGGAGGTGGATGGCTCCCCAGAGGTCCATGGGGCCGTCAGAGGGGTTCATCTGCTTGAGGGGGCCGTCCAACGTTTCGTGGAACGCATTCATGTAGCCCGCGAAGTTGAACGGCAGGAACGAGTCGGGTCTTTCGATCCGCAACGGCTGCGGAAGGATCAGATCGGATTCGTTTGCCATGCGGCCGAAGGCGTCGAGAATGCCGAGAAGGCCGGACTCGATGGTGCGGAGGTCGTCGACCTGCAGGATTTCCTCCATCTGTCCGCTGATCCCATCCGGAAGACGCGGAAGCTCCCTGAACGCATGATAGAGCCATTTCCTGAATGGGGCATACCTGCGGTTCAGAAGGAAGCCCAGCCGCATGCAGCACTCCAGAGCCCAGCACAGAAAAGCATGCGTGGCAACCCGGTTGCCTCGCGCCACGGTTCGCGATATGTTGGCGCAGTGGGACAACTGCAGCCAGGCGAACGAAAGGCGTTTGCGCCACACCATGTCGGGGAAGTACGCGAACGCGTCTCGCAGCGGGGAGATCAGCGGTGTCGGCTCGTGGAATATTCTGCCGGCTGTGAACTCGAAGAGACGGTGTTCCGGGATCGCGAGCCAATCGCGGTCGCTGTCGGGTGCGGTCGGAAAGCCGGTGTTGAAACGGCAGCTTTCTTCGGGGGTTGTTACAGGCGCCGGGGCGGTCGGGAACTGGCGGCCAGTTCGATGAACGGATGCGCCCGAGTACTCCCTGGGCAGTTCACGGTTGAGTGTTTCCTGGACTTGATGTCCGAATCTGGCTTGGTCGTCGGCGCTGAGGAAGAGAATGAAACGGGGTCCCCAGTTGTGGTCTCGGGAGATTTCGTCGTCGAACCCGGCGACCTCACTGCCGCAGGAAATGAGACCCGCTGCCATCCTGTCCACCAGATGGGGAAAGTGCGTCTGGAGGATTGGCAACCCGCAGTCGAGGAAGTACCGCTCGGATAGTTCAAGTCCTTTCATTTCGTTCGCTCGGTCCGTCGTCGGCACTCACGCCCGGCATGCAGCAGGCACGCACGCGCAGTGCTTAGCCGACCTTTTTAGGGTTTTAGTTTGCCCACGGTGATGTATGGCTGCATGCCCATGCTGTTCCAGAAGGCGATGGCGGGGGCGTTCTGTGATGCGACGCGGACATCCGCGAATTCGACGCCGTTGTCCCGAAAGAACCGCAGCGCCATTTGGACCAATCCCCTGCCGACGCCCTGCCGCCGGCATTCAGGCCGGACAAGAAGATCCCAGACCTGCCCCTGGTGAGAGACGGTGAAGCACGGCGGGCGTTTCAGGATGGAGGCGTGGATGAAGCCGACGAGGCGGCTGTTGTCTTCGGCGACGCCGAGGAGGGTTGTGGTCTCGTTGGCTGCTTGTCTGATGTGGTCGGCAAAGCCGCCGGCGGCGTCCGCTTTGACTTCGAAATGGGGATCGTAATCCAGATGGGTCCGGATCAACTCGTGCCAGAGCAGGGCCACGGGCTGGGCGTCGTCAGGTGTTGCCTTGCGAAGCCTCATATCCATCTCCGAAGCCGACTTCTGATTCCACGCGTATCTCCGTGTGTCGGCGGATTGCTGGTTTGGGAGGATGCCATCAGAAGCCAAGAGGGCCATCAAGGGCTTGTGCGGGATGCCTCTCGACGGGTGTGGCTGGACAAGGAGCAGAAGCCACCTCGCCGATGGTGGAATCGTATGGGCGTGTTGGATGGCTTCTGGCGCGATAGGTCGTACAACGACCTATTGCTGTTGTCGGCCGGCTCGCATGAGAGGAGGCGAAACAGCTTCAGAGCGGTTGTATTGGGACATACAGCGGTACGATAGGTCGTGGTACGACCTATTGCGGCGAAGAGTCCGCCGAGGGCGGCGGATCTACATTTGGGCGAAAGGACCCCGCTCCCTCACGGTCGCGGCTCTTTGGGGAGTGGTCGCGCGAAGTGTCAGGGCGGAAAAGTAGAATGTCTCCTTTTTGGCCGGTTTTCGCAAGATATTCGCCTTGTGGGGTTTGGGGGCGTGCTCGAAAATGGTCTTCGGTGAATACGTCGCGTTGTGCTTTCAGTAGAGTAGAGCGATGATGATTAGTCCACGCGAGAACCTGCTGCGGGTCTTCCGGCACGAGAGGCCGGAATGGGTTCCGGCGACCGGGCATTGCGATCCGTACAACCAGCCCAATCGCGAAGGGATGGACCCCGCGCTGGCTGAGGCGCTGGGCGAGGTCCGCTGGGGCGATGAGGCTTCGGTGACGCTGTCGCGGTATCTGGGGCTGGACATCATGGACGGGTGCGCGATGCCGGTGCGCATCACGCGGCGCAACGTGTCCGTCGAGCAGCAGGTGGAGGGCGACCAGACGACGTGGGTGTGGCACACGCCGGCGGGCGACCTGCGAGAGGGCATCCGGGTCTGCCGCGATGTTAGCGGGGCTGTGTCCAGTAACCGTACGGAGCACATGGTCAAGGGCCCGGAGGATCTGCCCGCGTTGGCGGCGATCTTCGAGGACGAGGTCATCGAGAGCGACGCTGAGGGAATCGAGCGGATACGGCAGCGGCGCGAACGACTCGGCGACGACGGGGTGACGGTGATCGGCATGCCGGGTACGCCGCTGGGCATGATGGTGCGGGACTATTCGGGGGTGGCGGCGCTGGCATACCTCTGGGCGGACGCGCCGCGGGCGATGCACGACCTCTTCGCCGTCGTGGAGGCCAACTATCGCAAGCGCCTGGCGGTCGGCTTGGGGTGCGACGCCGACGCGGTGATCGCGGTCGATGACACGTCGACCACGGCGATCTCGCCGGCGATGTTCGAGGCGTGCAACATGGACCTGACCGACGCGCGGGCGGATGCGGCCCACGCGGCTGGGAAGCTGTATTTTCATCACTCCTGCGGGCTTATCCGCAGCCTGCTGCCGCTTTACAGACGCACGAAGATGGATGCCGTGCACGGTTATACCATTCCGCCGGTCGGGAACGTGACAGTGGCGGCGGGGCGCGAGGCGTTGGGCGGCCGGATCAGCATTATGGCCGTCGTCGACCAGTTGGCTGGGCCGATGGCCGATCGCGCGGCGGTGCGGAAGAGCATCCACAGGATGATCGAAGACGCCCGGCCGTGGGATCATTTCATGCTGATGCTCGCGGGCTATCCGAACCGGACCATGGAGCAGACGACCTTCGTGGTCGATTGCTGCCGCGAGCTGGGCGGCAGGCCTTGTCGCTCGTGAGGACTCCGTCCGCCGTGTATGTAGAGGACCTGCGACTGGGGCTGTGAAGTCAGAACGTATCGGAAGGAAGACTGACACATACTCACTTGGTTCATTTTCACCTCAACCGGGAGCCGTGACGAAATGAATACGACATCGATACCCATGGGCTCTTCGGACGCCGTCAAGTCGGAGCCGATTTATGGCATTCGAATTTTACGCGACGTGAAGGTTCCGATGCGCGATGGGGTGCGGCTTTCGGCTAACATCTTCCTGCCCGAGACCGAGGGGCGGTTCCCCGTTATCTTCGAGCGCATGCCGTATGGCGACAGCGGGCGCGAACCGGGCGAATTCTATGCTCGACGCGGATATGCCTTCGTTATCCAGGACTGCCGCGGACGGCACGACTCGGAAGGCGAATTCTACCCGTTCCGCGACGATACCCCGGACGGTCTGGACAGCCTGGACTGGATCTGTGCGCAGCCGTGGAGCAACGGGCGGGTGGGGATGTTCGGAGCGTCCTATCTTGCGGGAGTGCAGTGGGCGGTTGCGGGGGAGCGGCATCCCGCGCTGCAGGCCATCGTGCCTATCGTGGTTCCGTGCGATTTCTGGAAGAGCGGATATTGGCGCAATGGCGCGTTCAGCCTGGCGCTCAACTCCTTGTGGACCTGCCTGGAGATCGCCAGTCGGACCAGTGATCTGGGCATGATTCCGTGTTACGATCTGAACAAGTTCTTCCGGCATCTGCCGCTGCGCACGCTGGACAGCCATGCCGGCCGACCGTGTGAGTTCTGGCAGGATTTCCTGAAGCACTCACAGTACGATGATTACTGGCGGCGCATGAATGTGATCCAGGGCCGGTTTGACCAGGTCGCGGTTCCGGCTTACCTCATGTGCGGCTGGTACGACTATTACCCCGGCGAGTTTTTTGATGCATTCCTGGGCATGCGGACCCAGGCGCGGGGCAAGGCGCGCGAACAATCGAGGATCATCATGGGCCCGTGGAGCCATTTGATCAGCCTTTCGCCGAAGCTCGGCGAGGTCGATTTTGGGGCGCATTCCCACCTCAATATCAACTCGCTGGCCCTGCGCTGGTTCGATTGCCTTCTGAAGGACATGAACACCGGTATTCTCGACGAACCTCCCATTGCCATTTTCGTGATGGGCATTAACGAATGGCGGCATGAGAACGAGTGGCCGTTGGCGCGGACGCGATTTACGGACTACTACCTGCACAGCGGCGGCGCCGCCGGCTGCGATCCCGATGATGGATACCTCAGCGTGGAGCCACCTCAAGACGAACCGCCGGATCAGTATACATATGATCCGGACGATCCGGTGCCGACTCTGGGCGGAAACCACTCGATCTGCTGGCAAGACGCTTTCCACGTGATTCAACCCGGTCCGTTCGATCAGCGGTCGATCGAGCAACGGCCCGACGTGTTGACCTATACGACGCCACCGATGGAGGCGGACACGGAAGTGACGGGTCCCATCGTTCTGCACCTCTACGCTGCGACCGATGCTTGCGACACCGACTGGACGGCCAAACTGGTCGACGTGCATCCGGACGGTCGGGCCATCAATCTTACCGAAGGCAACGTGCGGGCCCGGTTCAGCAAGTCCGTTCATGAGCCGCCGGAGCTGCTTGAACCGGGCAAGGTGTACGCTTACAGAATCGAGATTCAGCCGACGAGTAACGTGTTTCTGAAGGGGCACCGGATTCGCCTCGAGATATCCAGCAGCAACTTCCCTCTGTGGGATCGCAATCCGAACACGGGCCACGAGCAAGGTCAGGATGCCGAGTTGCGAGTCGCCCGGCAGACCGTCTTTCATAGTACGGAGTATCCATCGCGAATCGTGCTTCCGCTGATTCCTTGATGGGAGTCTCCGGGCAGCGTCGGGAGCAGAGAGCGAAGCAGGTGGAGTGGCGGGAGGTCGGCAGAGGAGAGGCTTTGGGGGCCGTTTTCGGCGGCTGAGGGCCCCGCTCCCTCACAGTCGCGGCTCTTTTCGTGGCAGGTTGCGCGTTGAGTTCGGGTGGTTGGGTCAGATTGTGTGGGTTTGGCGGTTGCAGAAATCCATCGTCCACGCGCCGTTGTAGCTGACGGACGTCATGCCGCAGTTGTCGTGGGGGAATCGGATTGGGCTGCGGGTATCGAAAAGGAGGTTGAGGAGTTCTCTGATGAAGAGGCCGTGGGTGACCATCAGGATGGAGTGGTTTGGTCTGGCGGCGGCGTCTTTGATCCGCTGGGCGGTTGTGTGGACCCTGCAGAGGCCGTCGGCGAAGGATTCGGGTTCGACGGGTTTGACTGCCTGGTTGTTTCGGTAGGAGAAGAGGTTGGCGAGGCGGTCGGGCACGGAGGCGGGCTGGGCGTTCCAGGAGGGGCTGGGGTGGGGTTCTCGTTCCTGCCAGCAGGCTTCGGCGATTTCGGGCCATATTTCGGCGCGTTGATGCGTTGTTTCGAGATAGGGGGCGATGGTTTCGAGGGCGCGTTGGAGCGGGCTGACGAGGATTTCGTCGAAGTGCCGCGATGTCAGGCAGCGGGCAAGAGCAGAAGCCTGAGCGTGGCCTTGAGGGGAGAGGGAGTCGTGGGAGAGGACGGAGTAGTCGCCGTTGGCGTTTCCTTTGGACTCGGCGTGTCGGACGATGAGCAGGTTCATGGTTCTCCTGATCCCGGCTGGGCGTTGCTTTTTGTCGTGATGGTCGGTAGTCCGCTACGCGACGGGGTTGATGATACCGCGATTCGGGCTGGGGATTCAATGGTTGTGGTAGGGATGGAAAGAGGCTTCAGGGCCGCCTGTGGCGGTTGAGGGGGCTCGCTCCCAGCGGTCGGGGCTCTATCTGGAGGGGAACCGCGATTGGGGATCGGCGGAGGCGGCGGGTGGCGGAAAAGTAGAATGTCCCCTTTTTCTGAGCGGGGCGGGATTGACTTTGGGGTTGGGCGGCGGTAGAGGTATGCGGCGTTGTGTTTGGATGAGGAAGATGGCGTGTGCATGGCGAGGAGTGTGCGATGACGTCTCGAGAGCGGGTGCGGCGGGCGTTGCGGTTTGAGAGGCCGGATCGGGTGGCGCGGGATTTGTGGGTTTTGGATGGGGCGATGGTGCATCACAAGGCGGCGGTGGAGGCGTTGCGGGAGCGGTTCCCAGGGGACATCGCGCATCCGCCGATTCATCAGCCGCGGCTGGCGCATCAGGTGGGTCATCCGACCGAAGTCGGGACGTACGTGGATGAGTGGGGGTGTCGGTTTGAGAACATTCAGCGGGGCGTGGTGGGCGAGGTGAAAGAGCCGCTGGTGGGCGAGTGGAGCGAGTTGGGCAAGGTGAAGGCGCCGATGGAGCTGGTGGGCGTCGGGTTGGAGGAGGTGGACGGGTTCTGCGAGTCGACGGAGACGTTCGTGCTGGCGGGGTGGGGCACTCCCTTTGAGCGGATGCAGTACATTCGCGGTTCGGAGAACCTGTACATGGACATCGCGGATCCGCCGGCGGAGTTTTTCGAGCTGCGGAGGATGGTACACGAATTCAACCTGGCGGGCCAGGAGGCGTTGTGCCGGACGAAGATTGACGGGATCATTTTCGCGGACGATTGGGGGAGTCAGAAGGCGCTGCTGATCAGTCCGGCGCGGTGGCGGGAGTTGTACAAGCCGCTGTACCGGGATTACGCGGCGATGGCCAAGGCGGCTGGGAAGTTCGTGTTCATGCACTCGGACGGGTACATCATGGACATCTACGAGGACCTGATCGAGATCGGGGTGGACGCGATCAACAGCCAGCTTTTCTGCATGCCGATCGAGGAGATCGGGAAGCGTTTCGCGGGTCGGATCACGTTCTGGGGCGAGATTGACCGTCAGAATCTGATGCCGCGCGGGACGGTCGGGCAGGTGCGTGAAGGGGTTCGGCGGGTGTGGCGGAATCTGGCCCGCGAGGGCGGCGGGGTGATCGCGCAGTTCGAGTACGGGATCGACACGCGGCCGGAGAACGCGGTGGCGGCGTTCGAGGAATGGGAGCAGGCGGGTTGCGGGGCGGGTTGAGGGGATTGGCTTCGAAGGGGGAGGGAGTCCGCCGAGGGCGGCGGACCCACAATGGCGGCGGGTGGCGCTTGATTGGGGCGGGTTGGGGCCTATAATGGGGGCGATGAGCGCTTTGCAGGATCCAAAGGATTACAAGCGACAGTGCCCGGGGCAGACGTACCGGATTTCGGACGCGGTATGCAAGACGCGTCAGATGCGGAACTATCCGGTGTGCCAGGAGTGCCCCTTTCGCGATGCGGATCGCGGGGCAGTGAAACCACGGACGAACCCGGTGGGGTCGAAGAACCTCGAGAGGGGCAGTGAAATGGACGCGATATTCAAGGCTTATGACGTTCGCGGCGTGTATCCGGATCAGTTGAACGAGGAGATAGCGTGGTGCATCGGGTATGCGACGGCGCAGTTTTTGCGGGGTCAGCTATCGGGGATCGACCGGACGGACCCGCAGCTTAACAGCCTGGCGATCGGCTCGGACATGCGCAAGAGCAGCCCATCGCTGTGCCAGGCGTTTGTGGAGGGGGCGTTGGGCGGCGGGATGAACGTGGTGGACGTTGGGATGATCGACACGTCGCAGATCTACTTCGCGGTCAACCACCTCAAGAGCGGCGGCGGCGTTCAGACGACGGCGAGCCACAATCCGGCGCAGTACAACGGCTTTAAGATCACCGGTCCGGGCGGCAAGCCGATCGGTCAGGACACGGGTCTGATGGAGATCAAGCGGATCGCGCTGGCGGTGCCGCCGCGGTCGGCGACGGCGCAGGGGACCTTGACGCGGCGGGATCTGGCGCCGGAGTACAAGGCGTTCGTGCGGAGTTTTTTGCGTGGTCCGGGTCGGAAGCTGAAGGTGGCGATCGACGCGTCAAACGGGATGGCGGGCAAGATGTGGCCGATCGTGTTCGGCGACCTGGCCGACCTGGAGACGGTGGAGTTGAATTTCGAGCACAAGGGCGAGTTTGCGCACGATCCGAACCCGCTGGTGGCGGCGAATTTGCGGCAGCTTCAGGCGGCGGTCAGGAAGCACGGCTGCAATCTGGGGATCTGTTTCGACGGCGATTCGGACCGGTCGATGATCGTGGACGAAAAGGGGCAGATCGTGCCGTGCGATCTGCTGACGGCGCTGCTGGCGAAGGCATTTTTGCGATGGACGCCGGGTTCGACGGTGGTGTACGACCTTCGGAGCAGCCGGGTGGTCAAGGAGGAGATCGAGAAGTCAGGCGGGGTTCCGCGGCGCGAGCGGGTGGGGCATTCGTTCATGAAGCGGGCGATGGCGGAGAGCAACGCGGTGTTCGGCGGGGAGCTGTCGGGGCACTTCTACTTCAAGGACAACTGGTATTGCGATTCGGGATATCTGGCGGTGGTGGCGCTGCTGAACGTGATCGAGCAGGAGGGCGGCAAGCCGGTGTCGAAGCTGGTGGCTCCGCTTCGGCGGTACGCGCAGTCGGGCGAGTTGAATTTTACGACCGACGATAAGGACGCGCGGATCAAGGCGTTGGGCGAGCAGTTCAGCGACGGGCAGGTCGACTATCTGGACGGGATCACGGTGCAGTATGCGGACTGGTGGTTCAACGTCCGCAAGAGCAACACGGAGCCGCTGTTGCGGCTGAACATGGAGGCGAAGGACAAGGGGCTGCTGACCGCGAAGCTGGCGGAGGTGGCGCCGATGCTGGGCGAGCCGGAGGAGCACTGATCGGCGGCGTGATGGGGGGCGGCGGTCAGTCGGGCGAGTGGTTGACGCGGTAGAGGACGCGGGCGGGCGTGTGGTCGCCGCGGAATTCGATGGTCGGGCCCCAGGCTCCGGCGCGGCGGACCGTGAACTGCGGGCGTGAGTTGAGGTAGCGGAAGATTCTGGGGCGGATGGACTGGTCGAAGCCGTAGGTGTCGGCGAGGCGGCGGATTTCGAGCCAATCGACGTAGATGTAGTCCGGTTTGGTGCGGGCGAGGTATTCCTTGAGGTCGCGCAGGCCCGGGGCGATTCCAGCGGCTTGGGCGAAATCGTTGCGGTTAAAGACGGTCCAGTAGATCGGATTGCCGATGACGTAGAAGGGCCGGGCTTCGCCGATGAGCATGACGCGGGCGTTCGGCTGTTCGTTGACCACGCCCAGGTATTCGCTTCCGGGCACGTCGCCGCGGAGGAAGTAGGCGTGAGCGCCGAAGAGGTTGAGGGGCTGGCCGGTAGGCGCGTAGAGGTGGCGGTGGTAGCGGCGTTGGGCGTCGAGCCAGTTGATGCCGGAGGCGATCAGGAGGAGGGCGACCAGCGGCACGGACCAGAACTGGCGGCCGGGCGGAGCGACGGTTTCGGCGGAACGGGCGATCAGGAACGGGACAAGGGCCAAAAGCGGTACGAGGAAGCGGCCCTGCAGGTGGGTGGCGAAGAGCCAGACCGCGATCCCGATCAGAAGGATCAATAGCAACAGGTGGTCGCAGAACCGCTGACGGCGGGTGAGGAAGACCAGCCAGGGCAGCAGGAGGACTGCGAGGCCGAAGCGGGGCAGGTCGAGGATGGGCGGCGGGTTGAGGATGTCGCGGGCCCGCTGCTGGTCGCCGAGGTTGCGGTGCTTCTGGGCGAGGAAGTGATCTACGACGATGTTGCGGCCGCCGGTCCAGTAGAGGGCGGCGAGGCGTCCGGCGACCGATTGCTGGTCCGGACGCGGCGAGTGGCCCTGTTGCCAGCGTTCGGCGAGGGCGTCGCTCCAGTCGCGGCCGCCGAAGCGGTCGTAGGCGATTGGGAAGACGGGGTTGCCGGTCCAGAAGAGGTTGCGGAGCAGATAGGGCGAGAGACCGATGGCGGCGAAGACGGCGACGGCGAGCGGATAGAGCAGAAAGCCGCGGTAGCGCCGAACGGCGACGGCGCCGAGGGCGGCGGCGATGACGACGCCGGGAGCGAGCATGGCCAGGGCGGTGTACTTGTACCCCCCTACCAGGCCGAGCATCAGGCCGATCAGGCCGGAGGCGCGAAGGTCGAGTGTGGCGTCGCGCAGGGTGGTGACGAGGACGCCGACAATCACGATCGACAGGAACAGCATGGGCATTTCGACGTAGGCGAGCGGGGCGAGGTAGGCCATCCAGCCGCAGGTGGCCAAAGCGGCGGCGGCCAGGGCGGCGGGCCAGGTTCCCCACGGGCGAACGAAGATCCAGACGGCCAGGACGCAGGCGAAGGCGAAACCGGTGTGGGTCAGTTGCGCGGCGTAGACGGCGGCGTATGGTCCGCGGTTCAGGATTGTGGCCAGGAGGTAGAACATTTCGGCGTTGGCGGGCAGGTTGGCGTAGGCGTTGTGAGGCAGGAACTCGATGCGGCCGGCGTGGTACCACTCATTGGGGACCTGGAGGTGGTATTCGAGGACGTCGTAGCCTCCGCCTTCGGCTGACCAGAGGAAACCCGGCGGGACGGTGGCGGCGGCCAGGGCCATGACGGCGAAGGGAAAGATGACGAGCAACAGGAGGGCCCACCATCGGCCGAATTCGTAGACGACTTTCTCCGCAGCGGTGCGGCGCAGGTTTTTGTAGAGGATGCCGAGGGCGACGGCGGCCAGGGCAATGACGGCGATCAGCCAGAGCGTTCGCGAGAGGAGGCCGGCCAATCCGGCCAGCAGGATCAGCGTGGCCAGCAGGCCCGAGCCGAGGGCCCAAGAGGCGACCAAGCGCTGGCTGATTGTCAGTTTTGGGACGAGCCATCGGACCGGCAGGCAGCCGACGGTCAGTGAGGCGAGGAAGATGCCGAGGACGGCTGGGATTTCGGTCAGGACGATGTAGAAAACGACGGGTGAGACCCAGTAGAGGGCCGCGACGATAGCGACGACGGCGGCGGAGGCGACGGCGATGGTGATCAGAGTTTGCGTTTTCACGGACGAGAGTTTAGCCGATAGATGACGATCTTGCCAGCGACGACCCGTGCGGTTTTGCCGGCGAGGATCGGTTCTGGGCTGAAGGAGAAGGACTGAACAGGCTGGAGGATGCGTTCGTCAAGGAGCGGCTGGAGGTCGAGCCGGCGGAGGTACTCGTCCGGGTCGTGGTAGGGGAAGATCATCGCGAGGTAGTCGGTTTGGCGTTGGCGGAGGTAATGCGGGATGGTGCGGTTGTAGAGGGCGCGGGCGGCATCGGGGTCGCAGAGGCCGCCGACGTCGATAACGGTGCGGCCGGCGAGGTAGGCGATAGCGCCGATGTCGAAGGCGGCGACTCTGGCGTCGGAGGCGGTGTGGCTGTGGAGCCACGCAGCGGCTGATAGGTGGACGCGGTCGAAGAGGGTGATGGACTGCCGTGCCGCGATTATCCAGAGGGCGTTGCCGCCCAGGGCGGCGGCCACGACGACGGAGGCCAGGGCGATCAAGGTCGTCCTTAGCGGCCGGGACCGCGGGCGGTCGATCAGCCAGAGGATGCCCAGTCCGAGGCAGAGCATGGCGAGGATCAGGACCATCGGCTGATACCGTCCAGCGTGGCCGCGAGTGGGCAGGAAGACGGCGTAGGCGAGCAGGTGAAGGATTGCCCAGATCAGCAGGATCGCGGCCTGCGTGCCGGCCCGGGCCAGATAGGCAATGAATCCGACGAGGGCGATTGCGGCGGCGAGGCCGGAGACGATCCAGGCGACGGTGCCCGGCAGGCCCAGATGGACGAGGATGGCTTGGCCGAAACTGAACTGCAGGAGGCGATAGCCCCACACGCCGATCAGCCAGAGGACATTGGCGGCGATGGATAGCGGGTTGAGAGCGGGGCCGGGAGGCTGGCCGATGATCCAGCTTCGGCCCTGGAGGGTGGTGGGCAGCCATTGGCCGGTGACGGCGTGCTGCCAGATCAGACCGATGGCGACGGCGGCTGCGCAGGCGGCGAGGGGAATGAGCCACGATGCGCGGCGGCACCGGTCGGAGGGTTCTCGCAGGCGATGGAGGAAAGCCCACGCGGCGACGGCCAAGCCGACGGTGATGCCTTCCGGACGGGTCAGGCCGGTCAGGACGATCAGCAGGCCGGTCGTCCAGTGGCGGCCGGCGGAGGCGGATCGGATGGCGGCCAGGCCCAGGGCCAGCATGAGCAGCGTCTCCATGCCAGTGAAGGCGTACCAGATCAGGTTGCCGCAGGCGGCGACGAGAACGACCAGAAGCAGCCGTTGGCGAGGACTGGCTGGCACGAGTTCGCGTGCGATTCCAGCGGCCAGGACGGCGACGGCGATCAGCGCGAGGAGGTTGACGGCGTAGGCGGCGAGCACACCCGCGTGGTTCAGGAGAAAGGCGGGCGTCAAGGCCAGGACGTACAGGATGGAGGTGTCGCCGGCTGAAGGCTGGTCGGGATTGAGGCCCCAGACTCCGAAGTCGGCGAGGTTTCGGGCGTAGGCGAGGTGGATCCAGCCATCGTCGAGGGTGAAACCGAGGCCGTGGTGGAGAGATGCGGAGACAATGGAGATCAGATAGACCGCGAACAGTCCGGCGGCAATGACGGCGGCGGGGAAAGCCGCTGACCTGAGCGATCGGTTTGTCGATTGACGGTGTAATGGGTCATTCATACAATGCATTCGATCGGCAGAAACGGCAAGACGGCTGGATGATAACCGGCCGGTAGCCGCCGCTCAAGCCGGTACAATCGAGAACGGGAGGCGACGATGGAGCGTCCAATCAGCGAGAAGGACCGCCAGCGGGCCAAGCAGTGCCTGGAATGCCCGGTCTGCCGGCGTGCGCGGGCGAAGCAGCGCGGCTTGGCGTTCTGGTTGGTCAAGCGGGTCGAAGGGTCGCTGTGTCCGAACTGCAAGGCGTACGAGCGGGTGTACGGGCGCAAGGCCCACGAACCGATCTCCAAGGGCGGGGACTCGCGGTCATGAAGCACCTTTGAAGGGGGCGTGATCGATGGCGACAGGCGACGCGTTCGCACGGGGCAAGAGCGTTCTGGTGACCGGGGCGTCCAGCGGGATCGGGTACGAACTGACGCGGTGTTTTGCGCGGGACGGGTACGACCTGGTGCTGCTGGCCCGGCAGGTCGAGGCGCTCGAGAAGACGGCAGAGGAGATGCACCGCGAGTTCGAGGTAGAGACGCGGGTTCTCGCCAGGGACCTTTCCGATCCGGCGGCGTCGCGGCAGGTGCATGACCGGCTGGCCGGCGACGGGGTGGAGATTGACGTGCTGGTCAACAACGCCGGGCTCGGGACGTACGGGCGGTTCGCCCAGACCGACCTGGAGAAGGAACTGGCGATGATCCAGGTGAACGTGACGGCGTTGACGGGGTTGAGCAAGTTGTTTCTGCGGGACATGCTGGGGCGCGGGCGCGGGCGGATTCTGAACGTGGGTTCGATGGCGGGTTTTCAGCCGGGGCCGCTGATGGCGGTGTACTATGCGACCAAGGCGTACGTGCTGTCGCTGACGCAGGCGTTGGCCAATGAGATTGCCGGCTCCGGCGTGACGGTGAGCGTGCTGTGTCCGGGTCCGACGGAGACCGACTTTACGCGTCGGGCGGGCACGGGGAAGGTGGCGATGTTTCAATCGTCGCGGGCGATGGACGCGAGGACGGTGGCCCGGATCGGGTATCGCGGGCTGATGCGGGGCAAGACGATCATCATCCCCAAAGGCGGCGACCGGCTGTTGATACAGCTTGAACGCCTGTTGCCGCGCAAGACGGTGACGGAAATCGTGCGCCGGTTTCAGGAGAGCCGGTCGTAGCGATTGAATGTATCAGGCGGATCGGCGCGGGCGGCGAACGAGCATTCCGAGAGCGCCGCAGGCCAGCAGCGCGATCACCGAAGGTTCGGGGATCGGGATTTCTTCGTTGACCGCATCGATGACGGATTCGCTTCCGCCGTCGGGAAAGGCCAGGACGTGCAGGCCGACCCGCAGCGTGCCGTTCTGGAGTTCATCCATCACGTCGAAGATGGTCTGGCCGTTCTGCAGCGTGAAGGCGATATCGACCCACTCGCCGAAGGGGTCATTCTTGACGCCGTTTTTCGGCGGCGGGTTGACGGCTCCGATGTTGAACCCGCGAGAAGCCTCGAACGGCGGGGTCAGGTTCTGGCCGCCGGGCAGGTTATCCGGGCCGGGATAGGCACGGGCGAACTCGGTGCCCGGTCCGTTGGTGATCGTATCGACGCCCAGCAGCGAACCGTCGTCGAAGTAGATTCGGGCGATGGAGCAGTCGATGGCGCTTTCGTTGTAGAAGGTGAAATGGGCCAAGCCGTCGCCGTAGTCCTCGACGGTCATGTAGAGGTACAGCCCCGGGTAAGGCATATCCTCACCCTCCTGGTCGAAGGCGGTGAACTCGTAGAAAGACGCCTGGGCGACGGCTGGGGCAACAATCGCCGCTGCGATCAGAAGCACCCGACAGACCCCGCCCAACTTTCCACCAACCGATGCGACCCGATCCCCTCGATTCATCTTTCCTGCTCCTTTTCCCAGCGGGGCCAGTGACTACTCCTGGGCCGCCGCCAACCTACGGACAATAAAAAAGCCCGGGACGGAGTCTCAGCGATCTCTCTCCCGGGCTTCCAAGTCTCACTTGTTATCATCCGCCGCAGTTTTCTACGACGGAATAGTTTCATTGTAGGGAATTCCGCTGGAACCGTCAATATGGAAAACCGCGAGTGGAAACAAAAAAGTCGGCCCAGGAGCCCCGCTTGGTCCTATAACTATCCGGCAGCCAAGGAGTTACTGATCTGTGACCCATCTTCTACTGCGCCAGGACGGGCAGGATTTCCATGAGGAAGGGATCGAGGGGTTTTTCGTCGCGCCGGGACCACGTCTGTTCAAGGGGGGTGGCGACGGGTTTTCCGGCGATTTCGCCCACCATGACGCCGGTCTGGCCCTCGGCGGCGAGCTGGACGGCGTAGGCCCCGAGCTTGCTGGCCAGGATTCGGTCGCGGGCGGTGGGCGATCCGCCGCGTTGGATGTAGCCGAGGATGGCGACGCGGTACTCGTGGCGGCCGAGTTGTTCGAGTTTTTCGGCGATCTCGTGGACGGCCCCGGCTTTTCCGCGTTCGGAGACGACGACGATTCCGGTGCGTTTGCCGCGGGCGAGGCCCGCTTCGAGCAGATCGGCGATCTGTTGGAGGGATTCGCCGCTCTCGGGCAGAACGACATATTCGGCCCCTCCGGCGACGGTCACGTCAAGGGCGATGAAGCCCGCCCATCGGCCCATGACCTCGACGAGGAAGAAGCGGTCGTGGGATTCGGCGGTGTCGCGGATGCGGTCGATGGACTCGAGGGCGGTGTTAATGGCGGTGTCGTAGCCGATGGTGTAGTCGGTGCCGAACAGGTCGTTGTCGATGGTACCGGGAACGCCGATGATCTGGCCCGGCCAGAATCGGGACAGGGCGGCCAGGCCGTGGAAGGTGCCGTCGCCGCCAATGCCGATCAGGGCGGAGACGTTGCGGCGGGCCAGGTTCGCTGCCCCCTTCTTCTGACCCTCGTCGGTCATGAACTCTTTGGAGCGGGCGGTATGGAGGATAGTTCCTCCCCGCTGGATGATGTTGGAGACCGATCGGGAGTCCATTGGCCGGAGGTTGTCATCAATGAGGCCCTGATAGCCGCGGATGACGCCGTGAACCTCGTAGCCACTCGCAATGGCCATTCGGACGACCGCACGGATGGCAGCGTTCATGCCGGGTGCGTCGCCGCCGCTGGTGAAGACCGCAATGGATTTGTTCATAATTAAGTCTCGCTGATATCCTTGAGGGGCAGGCGGAGGAATCTTCGGTTTATGGATGTAAATCGCTTGAATGGTAGTCAGAATTATCACACGGATCAACAGCATTTCGCGGATCAGGCCCCCGCACGTCCTTGCCGTCACATGAAGGCTCGGTACAATGGAGCCTTGGGATGTGGCGGAGCGAGCTTCTGGAGCATCACAGATGATGAGCAAAAACCGGATGCGCCGGGCCTATTATGCGGTGTGTGCACTTGCGGCTGTGGGGGTTATAAGTTCCTGTGATTCGTATCCCTTCGGCCCGCCGGCATGGAATGTGGTGACGCTGGACGAGGCGGCGGGCACGGCGAGCGTTTCCTATTCGCCCGAAGACGGCGAGCTGCGGGTCTCCGGCGACGCGGCGATCCTCGACCAGGTGGCGGTGGGCAGCGTGATCGCCAGCGGTCCGCGCCCGGGCATGCCGGATGGGATGCTGGCCCTGGTGACGGCGGTGGATCAGGAGGGCGGAACGACGGTGCTTCAAACCGAGTCCGTCCGATTGGCCAGCGTGGTGGGCAGCGGCGTTCTGGAGGTGAGCAAGGATTTGACGGGCGACGATCTGGCCTCGGAGCCTCGGATGGGTGAAGGGGCGACGCTGGCGGAGGCGGAGGGCGAGGCGGCGTTCGTCCTGGAGTTGGCCGACGTGGTACTCCACGACCAGGACGGGCTGGCGGAGACGACGGACGACCGGGTAACGGTCAGCGGAACGGTGGCGATCAGTCCGGCCTTTGACCTGAGGGTGGTGTTTTCGTGGCTGACGGCGACGGAGGTGACATTCGTCAATCGCACCGCGTTGGAGACTTCGCTGAGCGTACGGTCCGGGGCGTCGGCGAACGGGCCGGCGGCGGAGACGGTCATCGCGGAACTGTCGTTTGCGCCGATCACGGAATACGTGGACGGGATTCCGGTGGTCCTTCGGCCGGTGCTGGTGGTGTCGGTGAACGTGGACGGGCAGGTGCGCGTGGGGTTCGAGGCGGCTTCGGATCAGCGGGTGACCTATACGGCGGGGATCAGCTATTTGAACGGCAAATGGCGGCCGTTGAGCGATTACCAGACCGAATACAACGCGACCGCGCCGCGGGCGTCGGAGGCGTCGGAGACGGACCTGACGGTCAGGCCGGAGCTTGGCGTGCTGCTCTATGGGCGGCAGACCTTCGGTTCGAAGGTCAAGGGGCAGAGCCAGTGGACGGTGATGCCGGAGGGGTTGCCGTGGTGGCGGATGTACGGGCGGCTGGCGGCGGAGTTGGCGTTCGATCCGGGGCGTTTGTGCGCAAATCTGGGTGAGTACTCGTCGGAGGTGATCTCGCACCGTCGGCTGGCCGGCGAGTCGGATGGAGTGACGACGGCGCCGTTCTTCAGTCCGCTGGCGCAGGAGTTTTCGGGTGTTCTGGAGGTCGGGATCGGCTGCGGGACACCGGGCGCGAAGATCTATTACACGACCGACGGCAGTGCGCCGAGCGTTGAATCCGAGCTGTACGTGGAGCCGCTGCGGATCGAGCGGACGACGACGATCATGGCGATGGCGGTGCGGACGGGGCTGAGCGCCAGCGAGGTGGCGGAGGCGACGTACACGCGGGCGACGGTGGCGATGCCGGCGCTGGAGCCGCCGAGCGCGGAGGATTTCGTGGCGCCGCTCGCGGTGACGATCCGGTGTGCGACGGAGGGGGCGGAGATCCGGTATGCCCTGGATGCGAGCGAACCGACGGAGGCCAGCACGCTGTACGAAGGGCCGTTTGACCTTACATATAGCGCGACGGTCAAGGCCCGGGCGTTCAAGGCGGGTATGACGCCCAGCGGAACCGTTTTAGGCGTGTACAGCCGCGCGCAGGTCGCGACGCCGGTGTTCAACCCGCCGGACGGAACCCAATTCGCGGGCAGCACGAGCGTCGCGATCAGCACCGGCACGCCCGAGGCGAGAATCTACTACAGCCTCGACGGGAGCGATCCGGACGAGGGCGATATCGCCTACAGCGGTCCGGTGGTGTTGACGCAGACGGCGACGATCAGAGCTCGGGCGTACGCGGCGGGCATGACGCCCAGCCCGATCGGCACGGCGAGCTTCGCCAACATCAAGGTGGCGACGCCGACGATCAACCCGAACGGCGGCACGCACAGCCAGAGCGTGCAGGTGACTCTCGCGTGCGGCACGACGGGGTCGGAAATCCGGTATACGATAGACGGTAGCGAGCCAACTACGGGGTCAACGCTGTATGCGGGGCCGTTCGTTCTGTCGACGAGCGGCACGCTGAAAGCCAAGGCGTTCGCACCGGACATGGCGGCCAGCGATACCGCGTCGGCGACGTTCGCGTTTACGGGATTGGAATCGTGCGATATCACCGAGAGTGAGAGTAACGACACGATGGCGGAGGCGAATCCGCTTGGCTTCTGCGACGGAATGGGCACGGCGGCGGGCGCGGTGACGTCCGAGACGGACCTGAAGGACTACTACGCGATCGAGCTTGAGGCGGGCGACGAGGTGAGCGTGTGGATTTCGGCTGAGCCGGTGGCGGCGGCGAGCGCGGGCAGGGCGGAGGTGATCGGCTCGTACGAAATGATGGTCTCGCTGGTGGACGCGGGCAATTCGCTGATGGCGGTCAGGCCGTTCAACTACGCGGTGACGCCGCCTCAGGGCTCGTTCGGCACGATCGCGGTTCAGAGCGGGACACACTACGTGCTGGTGGAGCCGGGGCCGGGGTGGACGCCCGCGACGTACAACCTGACCGTGATGCGGAGCCCGCGGGCAATCGCGGAGATCGAGCCGAACGACGATGCGAGCCAGGCCCAGACGATCGAGGGAGTCGGCGGCTATGCGATTGAGTTAGTCGGGCGGATCAACGCGGAGACGGATGGCGCTGACTGCTTCCAATTCGACCTGCCGACCGGGCTCGTGGAGATCAGCATATTGCGGCTGCGGGGCGATTTTACGGCATCGGGCTCGGAGGGCGCGTATGCGATCGCGCTCCATGATTTGAACGATTCGATGACGGCGGCGGCCGGTTTAACGACGGGCGCGACCGAGACGTCTTTTGTGACCGATGGGCAATCGGGGCATTATACGCTGAAGGTGCACGCCTCGGCGGGCGCGGGCGACTACCTGGTGAGGATCGCGCCAACCGCGTCGTTGTGGACCTATGACGAGCCGGTCTCGTCGTGTACGGAAGGGATCGCGGTGTCGGGAGGGTACGTCTATACCGGCGGGTATGTCTGCCACGGTGAGACGCCGACAGATTTCCTGGCCCTCAAGTACGACTTGAACGGGACGCCGGTGTGGGACGTGACGTGGGGAGGAGATGCGACGGACGGGGCGTACGGGATCGCGGTGCGAGGATCGGACGTGTACCTGGCGGGCTCCACCTATTCGTACGTGGTCGGGTCTCCGGACGAGTCGAACAGCGACGCGGTGGTGGTCCACTGGAGCAACGTGGGCGCGCTGGACACAAGCCAATCGGAGGAAGGGTACTGGAGCCGGTTCTGCGGGGAATCGGAATACTTCGGCGTGGAGGAGGCCCGGGACGTGGCGGTGGACGAGGCGGGCGAAGTATACACCGTCGGCTACACCCTGGACGATGGCGACAACATGTGGTTCTACGTCGAGAAGTGCGACACGGGCGATAACGACTCGTGGGTGGTGGAGATCGGGAGCGATGCCACCGGGGAGGACTGTCTCGGGTACGGCCTGTGCCTGGGCGACTCGCGAATCTACGCGACGGGCTGCTTCACAAGCATGGTCAGCACGGGCGACAAGCAGTTGGTGCTGTGGCAGTTGGACGCCGATGGAACGTGGGGTTGGGACGCGTTTTGGGGCAGCGCGAGCGCCGACGAGGTGGGCCGCGACGTGGCGGTGGTCGGGTCGGACCTCTACGTGGTCGGGACGTTCACCGCCATGGAGTCGCCGACGGGCAGCGCGGTGCTGGTGGTCAAGTTCAGCGACGACGGCGAGACATACAGCGAAGTCGGCTCGGCGACGTTCGACGGGCCGGGCGACGATGAGGGATGGGGTATCGTGGTGGACGGCGGATTCGTGTACGTAACGGGCACGGTGACGCTGGACGGGCAGACCAACGCCCTGCTGCTGACCTACGATACGAATCTGAACCTGCTGACCAGTTCGTGTTCGGGCGGGATGGCGCCGGACGCTGCGTATGACGCGGCCTGTTCGGGCGGATCGCTGTACATGACGGGGCAGATGAACGGGCGGGCGTTCGTCAGGAAGGTGGCCGACCCGGTCCCGTGACGAGCGGGGCGACGCCGAGCCTCGAGCGGACCAGGCGCCGGGTGCGCCGACGGTCGAGCCAGTTGATCGGGCCGACCGCCACCAGGTGACAGCCGTCGGGAGTGAAGGTCGAGCGGGCGACCCTCACGAGTTGATCCATTGACAGATCTTCGATCTGGCGTAGTTCGTCCTGGAGGGAGAGTATCCGGTCGGGCGGCAGCAGGAGGGTCTGTTTGCCGTACCAGGCGGCGGTTTCGGCGGGGTCGTCGTGGGCGATTTCGAGGCCGCAGCGGAGTTTTTCGCGGCAAACGGCAAGCTCCTGCTCATCGGCTGGACGCTCGACGAATTCATCGACCACGTTGAGGATCTCATCGAGGGTGGCCACGTAGTTGGACCGGCTGACCGTGGTGTCGATCTGCAGCCAACCGAAATGGGAGCCTGTGACCAGACCGCTGGAGATGTCGTAGACCAGGCCGAGCTCTTCGCGGATGCGGGTGAAGAGGCGCGAACTGGTGCCGGCGCCGAGAAACTCGGAGAGCGCAGCGTAGGCGGCGTAGTCGGGATGATCGAACGAGACGGCCCGCCAGGCCAGGGCGACGGTGAGCATCGGAGAGTCCTGGCGGCGAAAGACGACTTCGGGACCGGGCCGGGGGTTTTCCGCGGCTTGGGGCTCGGCGGGCCGGCCGGCGGGCATGGGCTCGAACTCGTTGGCGATCTTGGCGGCGACAGCATCCGGCTCGAACCCCCCTGCCGCCACCAGGACGGTGTTGCCGGCGGTGAAGAATTGCTTCCAGTAGTTCCGGACCATGTCGCGGTCGAACTGGCCGATGTTGGCGGCGGTGCCGACGAGGGAAACGTCCTGCTCCCTGGAGCGGGTCAGTAGATTGTAGAGCAGTTCATCGACCGAGAGGTTGCGCTGGGCGCGGTCGTGGAACTGGGCCCGTTCTTCGAGGACGATCTTCTTTTCGTGCTCGATCTCATCGAGTTCGAAGCGCGGCCGCTGGAGCAGTTCGGCCAGGATCTCGATGGCCTGGCCGGCATACTTGCGGTGGACGGCGAGGGCGAAGTAGGCGTACTCGGGCGAGGTTGAGGCGGCGATCTGGCCGGTGATCCGGTCGGCCGCCCGGGTGATGTCCTCGCTGGTCGGGTACTTCTGCGAGCCCTGGAAGAGCATATGCTCGATGAAGTGGCTGATGCCGGTGTGGGCCAAGGGTTCGAACCGCGGTCCCATCGCCACGTAGGCCCCGATGGTGAAATAGTGAAGCCGGTCGTCCGGGACGGCGACAATCCGCAGCCCGTTGGGCAAGACGGCCTGAGTGTAGTCCTGCTTGTTTTCCATTAAAACTTTTCTCTGGAACCTCGTTTGCCGATCCCATATAAAGGATAGGAGGCAAGTTGAGGAGCACGCCATGAAAAGGACGTTTTGGTTGCCCGTACTTGTCGGGGTGATTATAGCTTTTCCATTCGCCAGTGCCAGCGCGCAGATCGATCCGAACACCATTCTTTCGAACCTGCCATCGGACCTTCAGGGCCAGATCGAGGCGCTGCTGGGCGGGACGGACCTGAGCAGCCTGTTGGGCGAAGCGGACGAGGGCGACGAGGCGGCTGAGGTCACGGAGTTGCCGTCGCCGTGCGAGTCGATCGACCGGGTGCGGGCGAACAATCCGGGCCGGTTGCTCCAGCCGTCGCGGACGCGGGTCTCGCGGATCGTCAACGGGGCGCGGTCGTGCAACTTCAACTACGGGTTTGACGAGATCGTGGTGCCCGAGGACGAGCCGAGCTTCGGAGAGCGGATCTGCCGCGTGTTCCTCAATGCACTGGTGATCGCGTTCCAGAACATCTTTGACGACGACATCATTCCCGATCCCAACGGCACGGCGGCGTACGCATTCGACCGGGCGTGGGGCACGCAGGGAACGGGCAACGGCCAATTCGACCTGCCGGACGGCATTGCCATTGACGCGGCCAATGACGTTTACGTCGCCGACACCCAGAACAACCGTATCCAGAGGTTCAGCGACACCGGCGAGCTTCGGTCGGAATGGGGCGTCGAAGGCAGCGACGAGGGCGAGTTCCTCCAGCCGCGCGGCGTGGCCGTCGATTCAGCGGGCGAGATCTACGTGGCGGACACGCAGAACAACCGCATTCAGGTGTTCGACGAGGAAGGGACGTTTTTGCGGGAATGGGGAACAGCGGGCGAGGCGGAAGGCGAGTTCCTGCGGCCGCAGGGCATTGCGATCGACGCCGACGACAACGTGTACGTGGCGGACACGGAGAACGATCGGGTCCAGGTATTCACCAGCGAGGGGGATTTCGTCCGCGGCTGGGGAACGCTGGGCGACGGCGACGGCGAGTTGTTCCGGCCCCAGGGAATCGCGGTGGACGATGCGGGCAACGTCTTTGTGGCCGATACGGAGAACGACCGGGTCCAGCGGTTTGCCACGAGCGGCGAGTTCGTGGAGGTGATCGGCGAACGCGGGACGGGCAACGGGCAGTTCATCCAGCCGGAAGGCGTCGCAGTCGATACCGCTGGGAATATCTTCGTGACGGATTCGGGCAACAACCGCGTCCAGCGGCTCACGCGGGCGGGCGCCTTCCTGACGACCTTCGGCAGCCAGGGCACGGCCAACGGGCAGTTCCGTCAGC